>SSSX01000452.1 GCA_015657735.1 Zoogloeaceae bacterium | reverse complement strand
GGCTAGGGATACATCGGGCGCACGCACGCCCGCATCAAGAACTGGCTTCATGAATTCCCTGATTCTGGTGATTGGACGACAACCAGAATGATAATTGACAATGCATTACAACCTAGGCAGTAGGACACGAATCGGTTCAAACCCGTCTCGCGCGTCGAACCGCCGGCCCTCAAGCTGCCTCCCGACGCCGCCTCACAGGCGCTTGGCCCACGCGGCAACGCCTTCGTCGATCAGATGCAGCGCCTGCTCCCACACCTCGGGGGAGCGCTTGTATGGATCGGGCACCTCGTTCTTTTGCCAGTGCCCGAGCAGAAAAGTCTTGCCACGCACGGTGGGGTCGATATCGCCCAGCGCTTCCCGGTGATGCCCTTCCATCACGAGGATCAGCTCTGCCCAGCGGCACAGCGGGATGGTGGCCTGCTGGGCGCGGTGCGGCGTGAGATCGAGCCCGCGGGCCTGCATCAGGCCGACGGCCGTTTCTTCGGCGGGGTGATCGACGAGGGCCGCGACACCAGCAGAGCGCACATCCGGGTTCTTGCCGGACTTGATCAGGGTGTCGCGGAGCAGGAGTTCGGCGATGGGGCTGCGGCAGATGTTGCCGGTGCAGACTACCAGGATACGCTGATACAAAAAACGGACCTCTTATCCATGCTTGGCGAGAACGCTGGACTCGCCGGCCGCACTGTCGAAACAATAGACGAGGGTTACCTTGCCCACCGAGCGCCGATCATTCACGCGGCGCTCGCTCCGCCGCTGCCTCGAGGCCAGACGCCTTTCGTGAACTTCCTTGCGCTCGACGAACTGGCGGATGCGGACACCGGCGGCCCCCCGCACCTCGCGGCGCAACGTGGCGATGATACGACTGATCTGCGCCTGCGTGAGTTCCTGGTCGTCCCCGATCAGCTTGATCACGCCGAAGCAGTGGCCGCCCTCGGCGTGCTCGGGGCGATACGCACGGAAGGAGAAATCGGTGTGCGGCCCGATGTTGCGGTTGAGGATGTCGGAAAACGCCGCAACCTGCTTTTCTTTCAGCCCGCCGACGTGCACCCCGACGGCATGCACCGAAGTCATCCCCAGCACGCGGTGAATGCGCCGCAACAGCGGTACGACGCGCCACGGGCGCAGCACAACGACGAAGCACAGCGCAAACAGCGCCACGAACAGCAGCAGCATGGCGATTTCGTCCACGCCGTCGGCGTACATGCCGGCCAGACCGATGGCGCCAAAACCCAGCTGGACGGCCGCCAGCACGACGACCGTATCCTGCACCCGGAAACCGGCACGCAGGAAAAGGTGGTGCAGATG
>SSSX01000060.1 GCA_015657735.1 Zoogloeaceae bacterium | reverse complement strand
GATAGCTTCAGACAATCCAGATCATTTCATCAATCAATTTGAACGATATGGGCCGCCGGCCTATCATGTGATCACCCCTCAGGAAACGCCGCCTCGCCGGCTTTCCTGATCCCCTCGGGGGGCCTGACGCGCGGCGGCAGGTCTGCGGGGGTCTCCCATTCCAACCCGTGCCAACCAGTGAAGGAAACATCGATGTCCCTGATCAATACCGAAATCAAGCCGTTCAAGGCTACCGCTTTCAGCAATGGCAAGTTCGTCGACCTGACCGAAGCCGATGTCAAGGGCAAGTGGTCCATCTTCTTCTTCTACCCCGCCGACTTCACCTTCGTCTGCCCGACCGAACTGGGCGACATGGCCGACCTGTACCCGGAATTCCAGAAGCTGGGCGTCGAAGTGTATTCCGTGTCCACCGACACCCACTTCGTGCACAAGGCCTGGGCTGACGCCTCCGATACCATCAAGAAGATCAAGTACCCGATGATCGGCGACCCGACCGGCGCCATCACCCGCAACTTCGACGTGATGATCGAGGAAGCCGGCCTGGCCCTGCGCGGCACCTTCGTGGTGAACCCGGAAGGCGTCGTCAAGGTCGCCGAGATTCACGACCTGGGCATCGGCCGCGACGCGTCGGAGCTGATGCGCAAGGTCAAGGCCGCCCAGTACGTGGCCTCCCACCCGGGTGAAGTGTGCCCGGCCAAGTGGACCGAAGGCGCCGAGACGCTGAAGCCGTCGCTGGACCTGGTCGGCAAGATCTAAGCCGCGCCAATAGTCCCGCTGCTTCTCAGAACGCCCGGGCGGCCGCTGGCGCTCGGGCGTTTTTACATCCGGAAATCGACACAGGCAAAGGAGCCATTATGTTGGACGCCACTCTCAAAACCCAGTTGCAAGCCTATCTGACCAAGGTGACCCGCCCGGTGGAGATCGTCGCGTCCCTCGATGATGGCGACACCTCGCGCGAGATGCGCGAGCTGCTGGTGGAAATCGCCAGTCTGTCGCCGCTGGTTAGTTTCAGCGCCGGCGACGATGGCGCCGAGCGCAAGCCGTCGTTCCGGATCACCCGTCCGGGCGAGGTCATCGGCATCCGTTTTGCGGCGATTCCGCTCGGTCACGAATTCACCTCGCTGGTGCTCGCCCTGCTGCAGGTCGGCGGCCACCCGCCCAAGGTCAGCGACGAGGTGCTCGAACAGATCCGCAATCTCGATGGCGAGTTCAACTTCGTCACCTACATCTCGCTGTCGTGCCAGAACTGCCCCGAGGTCGTGCAGTCGCTCAACCTGATGGCGCTGATCAACCCGAAGATCCGCCACGAGACCGTGGATGGCGCG
>SSSX01000451.1 GCA_015657735.1 Zoogloeaceae bacterium | reverse complement strand
TTAGAACTCGATGAGCGCGGCGCCCCAGGTGAAGCCGCCGCCGACACCTTCGAGCAGGATTTTCTGCCCGCGCCGGATGCGTCCGTCACGGACGGCCAGATCGAGCGCCAGCGGAATCGAGGCAGCCGACGTATTGCCGTGCTCGCCGACCGTCGACACGACCTTGTCGGCCGGCACGCCGAGACGCTTGGCGGTCGCCTGCATGATGCGGATATTGGCCTGATGCGGAATCAGCCAGTCGATCTCGTCAATGCCGAGGCCGGCCTTGTCGAGCACCTCTTTCGCCACCTCGCTCAGCACCCGGACCGCGAACTTGAACACCGCCTGACCATCCATGCGCAGGAACGGATCGCCGGTGATGCTGCCGCGATTCACCTGGCCGGGCACGCAGAGGATGGCATTGTGGCTGCCATCGGCATGCAGCGCGGTGGCGAGGATGCCCGGCTGCTCGGCGGCCTCGAGCACCACGGCGCCGGCGCCGTCGCCGAACAGCACGCAGGTGCCACGGTCGTTCCAGTCGAGAATGCGCGAGAAGACCTCGGCGCCGACGACCAGCGCGCGCCGGTGGCTGCCGGAACGGATGAACTTCTCGGCGGTGGCCAGCGCGTAGGCGAAGCCGGTGCACACCGCCTGCAGATCGAAGGCCGCGCCGCCGTTGGCAATGCCGAGCCGGGCCTGCAACAGCGCGGCGGTGCTCGGAAAAATATAGTCGGGCGTCGACGTGGCGACGATGATCAGATCGATGTCCGACGGCTGGCAGCCGGCGGCGGCAATCGCCCGCGTCGCCGCCTCGTAGGCCAGCTGGCTGGCGGTGACGTCGGGTTCCGCCAGGTGACGCCGGCGGATACCGGTGCGTTCGACAATCCACTCGTCCGACGTATCGATGCCGCGGGCGACCAGATCATTGTTGCTGACAGGCTCACCGGGCAGGAAGCTGCCAGTTCCGACCACTCGGGCGTGAATCATGCTTCAGACCTTTCGCGTTCCATTCGTTCGCTGATGCGTTCAATGAGCCGGTTGCGCGCCGCTTCCGCGGCCCGCCAGATGGCCTGTTCGAAGGCGAAAGCATCCGCCGAGCCGTGGCTCTTCACCACCACGCCGCGCAAACCCAGCAGGGCGGCGCCATTGTAGCGACGGGAGTCGACCTTGTGCTTGAAACCTTTCAGCGCCGACATCGCGAAAACCGCCGCAATCTTGGTGATCCAGTTGCGGGAGAACTGCTCGCGCAGAAATGTCGCCACCATCTGGGCGAGGCCTTCGGAGGTCTTCAGCGCCACGTTGCCGACGAAGCCGTCGCACACCACCACATCGACCGTACCCTTGTAGATGTCATCGCCCTCGACGTTGCCGTAGAAGTTGAGGCCGCTGTTGCGCAGCAGCTCGCCGGCCTGCTTGACGATGTCGTTGCCCTTGATGTCCTCTTCGCCGATGTTGAGCAGGCCGACGGTGGGCCGCTCGTTGTGCTCGACGGCCGCCACCAGCATGGCGCCCATGATGCCGAACTGCAGCAGATGCTCGGGCGAGCAATCGACGTTGGCGCCAAGGTCGAGCATGTGGGTCTGACCGCGCATGCTCGGCAGCGTGCTGCAGATGGCGGGACGATCGATGCCGGGGAGGGTTTTCAGCACGAAGCGGGAAATCGCCATCAGCGCGCCGGTGTTGCCGGCCGACACCGCAGCCTGCGCGTCGCCGGACTTGACGAGGTCCACCGCGACCCGCATCGACGAATCCTTCTTGCTGCGCATGGCCTGCGCCGGCGGTTCGTCCATCCCGACCACTTCCGACGCCCGCTGGATGCGCAGCCGCTCGCCGAACTCGACGAGGGCGGTGCCCAGGTGCGGCTCGATGGCTTCCGGACGTCCGACCAGGACGATCCGTGCATCGCGGTCGCCACGCAGGAAATGCAGGGCGGCCGGGACGGTTACCGAAGGGCCATGATCGCCCCCCATGGAGTCAATAGCCAGGGTGACAGTCATTCGGCGGTATCAGAAGATGAGAGGGAGAAGTTATGAGAGCGACGGTTGTAAAAACGGCGCGATCGCCCGGGGGCGTCGCGCCGTCTTGTAACCGGGAGAATTACTCGCCCTTGGCCTTTGCAACTTTCTTGCCACGGTAGACGCCGGACGGCGACACGTGGTGGCGCAGGTGCACTTCACCGGTGGTCGGCTCGACGGCCAGCGGGGGGGCGACCAGGAAATCGTGGGAACGATGCATACCGCGCTTGGACGGGGACTTCTTGTTCTGTTGAACAGCCATGAAACACTCCTTGAGGAATACTTTAAACCTTGCCGCGCAGCTGGCGCAGAACGGCGAAGGGCGAAATCTCTTCATCGACGCCGGCCTTCACCGGCGGATCGCAATCTTCGTGGCGCGGCACCAAGGGCAAGGCCAGCAGCACCTCATCCTCGACCAGGGCCAGCAGGTCGGTCAGCGGCTCAACCTCGAGGGCATCTTCCGCATCGTTTTCCAGCTCGTCCTCCGGCAGCGCTTCACCGGGGCGGAGCAGCAGAAGACGATTCCGCACTTCGCAGGGCCACACGAGGGCTTCAAGACAGCGCTGACACTGCAGGACCAGGTCACCCCGGACATGCAGATCGACGTGGAGCCTGCCCTCGTCGTCACGCTCGCCCTGAAACCCGAAAGCCACCGTTCCGGACGATTCCAGCACCGACCCGGCCAGACGGCCGAGCTGCGCCACCGGCACCTCACCCTCGAGGCAACGCCCATCTCTGGCCAGCGCCCGAAGGTCGATCACGAAGCTTTCTTGCGACATAAGAGCGGCATGATATTATTTTCGGCTTCCCGTGTCAAAACCCTGCGCACCCGTCGTCACCGCCTGCCGGCGCGTCCTTTTTTTCCGATGAAACTCGTCCTCGCTTCCACCTCGGCCTACCGCCGCGAACTCCTGCAACGCTTCGACCTGCCCTTCGAAGTCGCCCGCCCCGACATCGACGAGAGCCCGCTGCCCGGCGAAAGTCCGCGCGCCACCGCCGAAAGGCTGGCCATCGGCAAGGCCCGCGCGGTGGCCGGCAGCTGCGGCGACGCGCTGATCATCGGCAGCGACCAGGTCGCCGCGCTGGGCGACCTCCGCTTCGGCAAGCCGGGCACCGTCGAGCGCGCCATCGCGCAGCTGCAGTCGATGAGTGGCCGCAGCGTCATCTTCCACACCGCGCTGGCGCTGCTCAACACCCGCAGCGGTCGCGTGCAGGTGGAGGTGGTGCCGACCGAGGTGCGCTTCCGCACGCTGACCGACGCCGAGATCGTCCGCTATGTAAACAAGGAACGCCCCCTCGACTGCGCCGGCAGCGCCAAGTCGGAAGGGCTCGGCATCACCCTCCTCGACGCCCTGTCCGGCGAAGACCCCAACGCCCTCGTCGGCCTGCCGCTGATCGCCCTCGCCCGCATGCTGCGCAGCGAAGGGGTGGCGCTGCCCTGACCATGGCTGCCGGCACGCTCTACCTGATCCCGGTCAGCCTCGGCCCCGCGTCCCTCGACATCACGACGCCGGCCGACGTTGCCACGCGGGCGCGCAGCCTGTCCTACTTCGTCGTCGAGAACGCCCGCACGGCGCGCGCCGAGCTCAAGCGTTTCGAGCATCCGGCGCCGCTGCGCGAGCTGGACATCCGCGAACTGCCCGACAAGCCCGGCCCGGCCGACCTCGACGCGCTGCTCGCGCCGCTGCTCGGCGGCGTCGATGCCGGCCTGATGTCGGAGGCCGGCTGTCCGGCGGTCGCCGATCCGGGCGCCCTGCTGGTCCGCCGCGCCCACGAAAAAGGCGTGCGCGTGGCGCCGCTGGTCGGGCCGTCGTCGCTGCTGCTGGCCCTGATGGCCTCCGGACTCAACGGCCAGAGCTTCACCTTCCACGGTTACCTGCCGGTCGACGAGGAGGCCCGCAAGCGCCGCCTCCGCGAACTCGAAGCCGAATCCGCGCGCTTTTCGCGCACTCAGCTGTTCATCGAAACGCCGTACCGCAACGAACGCATGTTCGAGGCGCTGCGCAGCACCTGCGGCCCCGAAACCCGGCTGTGCATCGCGCGCGATCTGACGACCGCCGACGAATGGATCGTCACCCGGCGCATCGCCGACTGGAAGTGCGCCCCCGCCCCCGAACTGTCGAAACGCCCGACGGTGTTCCTGCTGCTCGCCGGCTGAACCGGATCAGTCGCCAGCCCCGCCGGCCAGAAACACGCCGCCGTCGCGCTCGA
>SSSX01000450.1 GCA_015657735.1 Zoogloeaceae bacterium | reverse complement strand
GTTCAGCAAGCTGGCCGCCGGCGACTACAAGATCCAGGTCGTCACGCCGACCGGCTACCTGATCACCACCAAGGACGCCGCCGCGGCGACCGATGCCACCGACAGCGACATCGACGCCACCGGCACCACCGGCCTCTACACCCTCACCCAGGGCAGCAACAACCTCACGGTTGACGCCGGCCTGTACTGCCCGCCGACCACCGCCAGCATCGGCGACAAGGTGTGGGAGGACATGAACTTCAACGGTGTGCAGGACGCCGGCGAAGCGGGCATCAAGGGCGTCACCGTGCGCCTGCTGAACGCCGCCGGCTCGGTGGTCGCCACCAGCACCACCGACGCCAACGGCAACTACCTGTTCAGCAACGTCGCGCCCGGCGACTACAAGGTGCAGGTCGTGGCGCCCACCGGTTACTACTACACCAAGCAGAACCAGGGCACCAACGACGCCATCGACTCCGATGTCGACACCACCTACGGCAAGAGCGCGCTCACCACGCTCAGCGCCGGCGAGAATGATCTGACGTGGGACGCCGGCCTGTACCGCAAGGCCAGCATCGGCGACAAGGTGTGGGAAGACCAGAACCACAACTACCTGCAGGACGCCACCGAGCCGGGCATCGCCAACGTCAAGGTCTACCTGCAGAACTCCGTCGGCACGACCCTTGCCACGACCTACACGGATTCCTACGGCAACTACAAGTTCACCAACCTGGATCCGGGCACCTACCGCATCGCCTTCGACAAGTCGGCCACCATCTACAAGGGCATCGACATGTCGAACTGGTTCTGGGGCACCAAGGACGTGGGCACCGACGACACGCGGGATGGCGACGCCTACAGCACCAGCGACGTGGCCTACACGGCCTACACCACGCTGGTGTCCGGCGAGGCCGACATGACCTGGGACGCGGCGATCACCCCGATCGTCCTCGACCTGGACGGCAACGGCATCCACACCGTGGCCCGCGAAGACTCGACCGGCAAGTTCGACCTGCTCGGCAGCGGCAAGGCCATCGACAGCGGCTGGATCTCCTCCGGCGATGCCTTCCTGGCCATCGACATCGACCACAACGGCCGCATCGAGAGCCTGTCCGAGCTGTTCGGCGGCACCACCCGCGGTGACGGCTTCGCCAAGCTGGCGGCCTTCGACAGCAACGGCGACGGCGTCGTCGATGTCAAGGATGCCCACTTCGCCGACCTGCGCGTGTGGCAGGACGCCAACGGCAACCACCAGACCGACGCCGGCGAACTGCGCACCCTCGCCGAAGCCGGTGTGGCCAGCCTGAAGGTCGAGCACGTCGATCTGCCGGCGCTGGATGCGCAGGGCAACCTGCACCTCGAGCGTTCCAGTGCGGTGATGGCCGACGGCAACAGCATCGACATGGCCGACGTGTACTTCAACGTCGCCACCGCCGATGCGCAGGCCGCCGGCGTCGAACTGCCCAGCCTGTCGGCCCTGCTCGGCGACGACCGCAGCCTCGACCTGGTGCTCGGCGCGGCGCCGGCCGCCGCCAGCACCGCGGCCCCGGCTGCCGTTGCCGCCGACAGCGCGGTGGCGGCGCTCGGCCAGCTGTGCAACCTGTACGAAGAGCAGCAGTACGCGCTGATCTCCGCCTAAGCCGCTGCCCCGCCGGCCGGGTTCGCCCGGCTGGCGGGGCGCGACCGTTTTTCCATCCACCCGAATCCCGTTTTTCAACGTAGGAGCGATAAATGAAACAGCCCTCCATCCTCAACAAGGCCGCCCTGGCCTTGGCCGCTGCCGGCCTGCTGGCCAGCGCCTCCGCCCACGCCGACTCGCTGGTCGTCGAGCAGGACCAGAACACCGTGATGGCCTTCACGGTGAACGCCGGCGGCAACCAGCTGGCCGTCGACACCAGCATCTTCAACGTCACCAACCAGACCACCGGCGAGAGCTTCGTGGCCTTCTGCTACGAGCTGCTGCAGGGCCTGTCCGGCGCCGCCGCCACCACCGGCCAGGACTACACCGCCAACGCCGGCGCGCCCGGCGCGGTGCAGACCCTCTACAACCAGAGCTTCGCCGGCATCTCGCTGACCAACGCGGTGGACGTGGCGGCCTTCCAGATCGCCCTGTGGGAAGCCCTCGACGACGGCAACATGAACACCGGTGCGGTGAGCGGCTGGGCCGGTGCGCACGGCACCCTCGAAGAGGACGAGGCCCTGCTGACCGCCGAGGGCTTCCTGATGACGCTCGGGGCGGGCGGCGGTGCCGGCCACTTCAAGCTGACCACCTGGACCAGCCCCGACAGCCAGGATCTGATCCAGTCCAAGATCCCTGAGCCGACTTCGCTGGCGCTGGGCGCGCTGGGCCTCGCCGGCCTGTCGCTGGTGCGTCGCCGCAAGGCCTGAGCCGGACCGGCTGCGAGCCGGTTTTAAGAAAAGCGATGTCCCTGTTGTCTGTGGAAACGCGCTCGATCGGTGCCGCGCCGTAGGGGCGAACTTGTTCGCCCGCCGCGCGTCGATTGAAGTCCGAGGGCGAACGAGTTCGCCCCTACGGCCGATGCCGGCGATGCGGGTCGAACGCGTGCTTCAGACGACGCCACAGCCAACGGGAACAGCGCCTAAGAAAAGGGGGGAAACCCCCTTTTTGCGTTTTGCGGGCGACCTGTCGCCGCCGCCGGCGCGGTCTGCCACGACGACCGTT
>SSSX01000449.1 GCA_015657735.1 Zoogloeaceae bacterium | reverse complement strand
AGTGGATCACCGTGTCGGCGGCGGTGAGATTGAGGCCCACGCCGCCGGCCTTGAGGCTGATGAGGAAGATCGGCACCGGGCCGTCTTGAAACTGGCGCACCGGGGTTTCGCGATCGGTGGTGTCGCCGGTGAGGCTGACGTAGGGAATCCGGCGTGCGTCGAGCTCGGCGGCGATCAGGCCGAGCATGGTGGTGAACTGCGAGAACAGCAGCAGCTTGCGGCCCTCCTCGACGAGTTCCGGCAGCATGTCCATCAGCAGGTCGAGCTTGGCGCGTTCCTTCACCTTGGCGGCGGCGTCGGTGTGGAGCAGGCGCGGGTCGCAGCACACCTGGCGCAGCTTGAGCAGCGCATCGAGAATCACGATCTGGCTGCGCGCAAAGCCGCGGTTGGCGATCTCGTCGCGGATGCGGGCGTCCATCGTGGCACGCACGGTCTCGTACAGGTCGCGCTGGCGGCCTTCGAGTTCGACGCTGCGCACGACGATGGTCTTGGGCGGCAGTTCCTTTGCAACCTGCTCCTTGCGCCGGCGCAGGATGAAGGGGGCAAGGCGGCGGGCGAGGATCTCGCGGCGCACCAGGTCGCCGCGTTTCTCGATGGGGCTGCGCCAGCGCGCCGCAAAGTCCTTGGCGTCGCCGAGAAAGCCCGGCAGCAGGAAGTCGAACTGGCTCCACAGTTCGCCGAGGTGATTTTCGAGCGGTGTGCCGGTGAGGCACAGGCGATGCTCGGCGGTCAGTGTGCGCACCACCTGGGCGGCCTGGCTGGCGGCGTTCTTGACGGTCTGCGCTTCGTCGAGGATCAGCGAATGGTAGGCGTGGGCGGCGAGCTGTTCGCGGTCGCGCCACAGCAGCGGGTAGGTGGTGAGGCACACATCGTGCTCGGGTATCTTCGCGAAGGCCTCGGCGCGGGCGCTGCCGCGCAGGCTGAGGACGCGCAGCGCGGGCGCAAAGCGTTCGGCCTCGCGCTGCCAGTTGAACACCAGCGAGGTCGGCAGCACCACCAGTGCCGGTTTGTCGAGGCGGCCGGCGTGCTTTTCGGTGAGCAGGTGGGCGAGGGTCTGGGCGGTCTTGCCGAGGCCCATGTCGTCGGCGAGGATGCCGCCGAGGCCAT
The DNA here is from genome assembly GCA_015657735.1 of Zoogloeaceae bacterium. Classification (GTDB taxonomy): domain Bacteria; phylum Pseudomonadota; class Gammaproteobacteria; order Burkholderiales; family Rhodocyclaceae; genus Zoogloea. The sequence continues at coordinate 215 of SSSX01000449.1, read as the reverse complement.
GCGCGCGCAGGTGTTGCAGCCAGGCCAGGCCTTCGAGCTGGTAAGGCCGCAGATCGAGCGCAAAGCCTTGCGGTGCGGCCACCGGGGCGATCTTTTCGGCGCCGCGGATGCGTTCGAGCCAGCCGTCGAGGCGGGCCCGGGCGTCGCCCTGCCAGTCGTCGCCGAGGGCGTCGGCAAGGGCCTGGGCGAGACGCGGCGCGTCGAAGCGGGAGACT
>SSSX01000448.1 GCA_015657735.1 Zoogloeaceae bacterium | reverse complement strand
GCGGCGGGAGAGTTCGTACAGCCCCATCGCGAAGAAGGGGGCGAGCAGCAGGAAGCCGGTGGATACCGCCGAGGTGTACTGGTAGGCGTGCTCGAACACGAAGGTGACCAGAAGGCCCATCGCCGTGAAACAGAAGCCGTAAAACAGGCTGGCGACCGGGCAGGCCTTGAGGTCGGCGAGGCCCTGGGCGATCCAGCGGAAGGGGGCGCCGACGCCGATGTTGCGGATCGTCGGGAACGGCAGCGCGGCGGCGGCCTGCTCGTCGTCGGTCGGGGTGTTGTGCTGAGCCATGATGTCTCCGTTATCGTTTTATGGTCGTGGATGGCTGGCGGGGTGGGGTCAGGTCATGCGGAGTCCTGTGCAGTGCGTGCCGGGCTGCGGGCGAACTGCCACAGCGCGTCGAGGACGGCGCCGGGGGCTTCGGCCATCATGGCGTGGCCGGCGTCGGGGAGGATGACGCGGCTGACGGTGGCGCCGCCGGTGAAGGCGCCGGCCAGCGGTGCCATGGCCTTGGGCGGCGTCATGCGGTCTTGCGCCGAGGCGAGCAGCAGCACCGGGCAGGCCACCCGCGCGGCTGCGTCGAAGCCGCCGCTCCAGGCGTTGCAGGCGGCCATGTCGCGATGCAGCACGCCGGCGGCCTGGCGCTGCATCAGGCGTTCGTTCAGAGCGGTCAGGTTCAGGCCCGGGACGCTGCTGGCGCCGAGCCGCGACGCGGTCGTGTAGGACCACTGGTTGATCATCGCGTGGGCGGCGTCGCGGTTGGACAAGGTGCTGTCGAGCAGCGGCGCGGCGACCGGCATCGGCACGACCGAGCCGACGAGGGCCAGGCGGGCGATGCGCGCGGGCGCTGTGGCGGCGGCCTGCAGCGCGATCAAGGAGCCCATGCTGTGGCCGATCAGGGTGACGTCGGTGGCGTCGAGCGCGGCGAGCAGGTCCAGCAGCCAGTCGGCCAGTTCGCCGATCGAGGCCAGCGCGGGGCCGGCGGAGGCGCCGTGGCCGGGCAGGTCGGGAGCGATGACGTTCCAGCCGTGGGAGGCGAAGTAACGGGTCTGCAGCGTCCACACGCTGTGGTCATGGCCGGCGCCGTGGACGAAGACGGCGGTCGGCCGGCCTGGTTCGGGGCGGCGGCCGCCGGTGTAGCAGTAGCAGTCGTGGCTGGCGAGGGTGATCTTCATCGGCTGGTGGCCTTGTGGACGGCGTGAAGGCCGCGATCGAGGTCTTCGATCAGGTCGGCGGCGTTCTCGAGGCCGGTGGACAGGCGGATCGTGCCTTCGGTGATGCCGGCCGCGCGGAGGGCTTCGGGCGTCATGCGGAAGTGGGTCGTGCTGGCCGGGTGAATGGCCAGCGACTTGGCGTCGCCGACGTTGGCCAGGTGGGAAAACAGGCGCAGGGCTTCGATGAAGGTGCTGCCGGCGCTGCGGCCGCCTTTCAGGCTGAAGCTGAAGACGCCACCGCAGCCTTGCGGCAGCAGGCGGCCGGCGATGGCGTGGTCGGGGTGGCTGTCGAGCTCCGGCCAGGCGACCGATTCGACCAGCGGGTGGGCGGCGAGATGGGCAACCAGCGCCCGGGCGTTGTCCACATGGCGGGCCATGCGCAGGCCGAGGGTTTCGACCCCCTGCAGGATCTGGAAGGCGTTCATCGGCGACAGGCAGGCGCCGAAATCGCGCAGGCCCTCGCGGCGGGCGCGCAGCAGGAAGGCGGCGATCGGCGATTCCTCGGCAAAATCCATGCCGTGGAAGCCGTCGTAGGCTTCGGTGAGCGTCGGAAAGCGGCCGCCCGCGGCTTCCCAGTCGAAGCTTCCGCCATCGACGAGCAGGCCGCCGATGGCGACGCCGTGGCCGCCGAGGAATTTGGTGGCGGAATGCATGACCAGATCGGCGCCCAGATCGAGCGGGCATTGCAGGGCCGGGGTGACGAGGGTCGCATCGACCAGCAGCGGTACGCCGGCGGCGTGGGCGATGGCGGCGACGGCGGGGGTGTCGAGGATTTCGAGGCCCGGGTTGCCGAGGGCTTCGCCGAACAGCAGGCGGGTTTCCGGGCGGATCGCGGCGCGCCAGGCATCATGGTCGCGCGGCGGGACGAAGGTCGTTTCGATGCCGAAGCGGGGCAGGGTGTAGGCCAGCAGGTTGTGCGAGCCGCCGTACAGCGAGCGCGAGGCGACGATGTGACCGCCGCTGCCCATCAGCGTGGTGATGGCGAGCATCAGCGCGGCCTGGCCGCTGGCGCAGGCGATGGCGCCGACGCCGCCGTCGAGCGCCGCGATGCGTTCCTCGAGCACCGCGTTGGTCGGGTTGGAGATGCGCGAATAGACGTGGCCGGCGCGCTCCTGATTGAACAGCGCGGCGGCGTGGTCGCTGCTTTCGAAGACGTAGCTGGTGGTGAAGTGGATCGGGGTGGCGCGGGAGTGATGGACGGGGTCCGGCGTCTGGCCGGCGTGCAGGGCGAGGGTGTCGGCCCCGGCATTGCGGTGGATGGGCATGCGCGGTCGTGGGCGGTGGTCGGGTGGGAGGTGGAGCGGGCCGGCGGTCAGGCCGGAACGTCGGGGTCCATCATGTGCTGGATGATTGCGATGCGGTCCTTGAGCAGCAGCTTGCGCTTCTTCAGGCGGCGCAGCAGCAGGTCGTCGCCGGGCGGCGGCGCCAGCGCGAGCTGGGCGATGATGGCGTCGAGATCGCGGTGCTCGGTGGTGAGGGTGGCCAGCCGCGATGAGAGGCTGGTGACGTCGGCGGCGGTGTCGTTGCTGTCGTTCATGCCTGAATGGAGCGGATGCGCCCGGCGGCGGGCGGAATGCGTGGAATCTTAGGCTTCGATGGCAGGAAATACAACGCCGCCACCGGGGAACTTGAAGTACGGCCGGATGTTCCCATATTCGATGGCGTCACCGCCCAAAAGGCAAAACCGTCATTCAGGAGGCCTGTCATGAACGTGGTACTCAACAATCCGGTGTTGTATGTGGTCGATTATCCGAACCACGACGCCGTGGAGGTGATCGACAAGCGGCGCGGGGTCGGCACGCTGTTCCGCGATGCGGCGGCACAGCGTTTCCGGCAGGAGCTGCGCGATGTGGCCGCGTCGGCGACCGAGATGGACGACTTCGAGAACTGGATCGCCGATTACGGCAGCCTGATGACGCAGCCGGCGATCTATCACTGAACCCGTCGCTTGCCAGCCCGGCGGCCGGCTCCTAACATGACGGTCCCGTTTTTGCGTTACCGGAGTGTTTCAGTGTGAACAAGGCTTTCGTCAAGGAAAACGACCAGGACGACGAGGAGTCGCTGCCGGGCGTGCCGAGCCTGCCGCCGGGCACCCGCAACTATATGACGCGGGCCGGCTTCGAGGTGCTGCGCGTGGAACTCGACCAGCTGGTGCGCGATGAGCGTCCGCGGCTGGTGGAAACCGTGCGCTGGGCGGCGTCGAACGGCGACCGCTCGGAGAACGGCGATTACATCTACGGCAAGAAGCGCCTGCGCGAGATCGACCGGCGCATCCGCTTT
>SSSX01000447.1 GCA_015657735.1 Zoogloeaceae bacterium | reverse complement strand
CGCTGACCGCGTGGGGTGACGCCAGCGAGCCCGAATTCTATGCGCGCCTCGACTGCGTCATCGACGAGGTGGTCGCGCGGGCCGCCGAGCTGCGCCAGTCCGACTGACGGCCGGGCGCCGGAGCGGCTATACTGCGCGCCGGGAAGTTCGCCAGGCAGTCGCGGTGCGTTCGCGCATCGAGGAAAGTCCGGGCCCCACAGAGCAGGATGCCGGCTAACGGCCGGGCGCCATAGCCTTCGGGTGAAAGCGACGGAAAGTGCAACAGAGAGCAGACCGCCGATGGCTCCTCGCGAGATCAGGCAAGGGTGAAACGGTGGGGTAAGAGCCCACCGCGGACGTGGTGACACGGACGGCACGGTAAACCCCATCCGGGGCAAGGCCAAATAGGGGGACGTCGACGCTGCTCGCGGAGTCCCCGGGTAGGCTGCTTGAGCGGCGCGGCAACGCGTCGACCAGAGGAATGATTGCCCGGCGGGACGGTTTTCGAACCGTCCCGCTCGACAGAACCCGGCTTATCGGCGAGCTTCCCGCTCCCTCCACTTTTCCCCACCGGTCGGGCGCATCAGGCGGCCGGCACGGCTGTGTGACATTCTTTTTCGATCCGCCGCCTTGCAGGCTGACGTTTCCTGTCGCGCCGCCCGGGCGCCCTCCGAATTAATCCGAAACTTTTGCAATGCTTTCTATCGGCTTTGATTTGTAAGCGGATTTCCTGCGGCGCCCGCGCCAAACCCTAAGTGCTTGTGTCAAAAAGAGATTTGCCGCCCGGTCGGCTTGACCGGGTATTTTTTTTGCTCTAAAGTGGGGTGAAGTGGATGAAAGTGGGAAAAAGTGAATTTTTCCGGCTCGTCCGGGTTGAAAAGTGGGGGAATCATGTTTCAAGGCGCAGCCGCGCTCAGTCTCGATGCGAAGGGTCGCCTGGCGATACCGGCGCGGCATCGGGACGCGCTCGCCAAGCTGGCCGGAAACGAGTTGATCCTCACCGCTCACCCCCATCGCTGCCTCCTGATCTATCCCGCGCCCGCCTGGGCGCCGATCCGCGACAAGGTGCTGGCCGGATCGAGCCTCGATCAGCATTCCGCCCTGCTCAAGCGTCTCCTCGTCGGCTTCGCGCGCGACGAGGAGATGGACTCGGCCGGACGTGTGCTGATCGCGCCGGAGCTGCGCAGCTTCGCGCAGCTGGAAAAACAGGTGCATCTGGTGGGGCAGGGCGACCACTTCGAGCTTTGGTCGGATGCGGGCTGGCAGAAGCAGCAGGAGGCGATCTTCGCCCTGGGTGCCGACCTCATGCCCGCCGGCTGGGAAACCCTGCCGCTGTGAGCACCGCACCGCACATTACGGTGCTGCTGCACGAGGCGGTGGAGGCGCTGGCGGTCAAGCCGGACGGCGTCTACGTCGACGGCACGTTCGGCCGCGGCGGGCACAGCCGGGCGGTGCTGGCGCAGCTGGGATCGCAGGGCCGCCTGATCGCCTTCGACCGTGATCCGGCCGCGGTGGCGGCCGGCGCGGCGATCGGCGATTCCCGTTTCGAGCTGGTGCATGCGCCGTTTTCCGACTTTGCCGCGGCGCTGGCGGAGCGGGGGGTGGAAAAGGTGGATGGCGTCCTGCTGGATCTGGGGGTTTCCTCGCCCCAGCTGGACGAAGCCGGGCGGGGCATGAGTTTTCGCTTCGATGCGCCGCTCGACATGCGAATGGATACAAGCCGCGGGATGACCGCGGCGGAGTGGCTGGCCGATGCGCCGGTCGCCGACATAACCCGGGTACTGAGGGAATACGGTGAAGAACGGTTTGCTTATGAGATTGCAAAGGCGCTTGTTGCTGCTCGGGCAGGGGGGCATGTTGCAACCACTGGACAGCTTGCCGCGCTCGTGGAAAAAGCGGTCCGCACACGCGAGCCGGGTCAGCACCCTGCGACGCGCACCTTCCAGGCTCTACGGATTTTCGTCAATCAAGAGCTTGAGGAGCTGTCGCTAGTCCTGCCGCAGATCGTGGCAGCGCTGGCGGCCGGAGGCCGTCTGGTGGTGATCAGTTTCCACTCCCTCGAAGACCGCATCGTCAAGCGCTTCATGCGCGACGCAT
>SSSX01000446.1 GCA_015657735.1 Zoogloeaceae bacterium | reverse complement strand
GCCCGCCGGAGCGGCGGCCGGCGGCGCCCGGTGCTAAGGTGAAACCAGATTCCCTCAGCGAGGCCCGCCCATGTCCGCCACCCCATCGACCGCCGCGCTGTTCGCCGTCCAGTTCCTGCTGACGCTCGGGTGGACGATCTACGCCGCCTTCCTGCCCCGGCTGGCCAGCGCCGCCGGGCTGGGCAGCGGCGTCGTGGCGCTGTTGCTGATGCTCGACCAGCTGCTTTTCGTCGCCGGCGACCTGGCCGCCGGCATCGCCACCGACCGCCTCGAAGACCAGCTGCCACGCCTCGGCCGCGCCATCGCGCTGACCGCGCTGCTGTCGTGCCTGGCCTTCCTGCTGCTGCCCCACGCGGCGGGCGGCGGCGGCGCCGCGCTGATCGCCGTCACCGTGCTGTGGACGCTGAGTTCGTCGGCGCTGCGCGCGCCGGTCTTCGCGCTGCTCGGCAAGCACGCCACGCCGACCGGGCTGCCACTCGCCGCCGCCGGCGCGCTGGTCGGCATCGGCGTGGCCGGCGCGGTGGCCCCGCTGCTCACCGCCGAGCTGCGCCACATGGCGCCGGCGCTGCCCTTTGCCGTCGCCAGCATCGCGCTGGCGGTGGCGGTGCTGGCGCTGATCCGCGCCATGCCGGCCGGGCTGGCGCCGGCTCCGGCCGCCGCGCCGCCGTCGCACGGCAGCACCGCGGTACGGCTGGCGCTGCTGGCCGGGCTGGCGGCCCTCGCCTTCCAGGTGCACGCCAACCTCAACAGCCTGGCCTTGTTCAAGCGCTTCGCCAGCGGAGCCGAGCTCGACCGGCTGATGCCCCTGTTCTGGATCGGCTTCAGCGTCGCGATGCCGGCCGCCGGCTGGCTGGTGCGCCGCCACGGCGCCATCCCGGTGGCCAGCGGCGGAGCGCTGCTCGGCGCCGCGGCCAGCCTGGCCGCGACCCATGCCGCCAGCCTCGCGCCCCTCGCCGCCAGCCAGCTGACGGCCGGCGCCGGCTGGGCGCTGATCCTGTTGCCGGCGATGAGCTTCGCCAGCCAACTGGGCCGGCGCGGCGCCGAAGGCCGCTACACCGGCGGCCTGTTCGCGGTGCTCGCGCTGCTGGCCCTGCTGCGCATCGGCATCAGCTGGCAGCAGCTGCCCGCCGATCCGGCCTGGGCCGGCGCGCTGCTGCTGGTGCCGCCGCTCGGCTGGGCGGCCGTGGCGCTGGCGCTGCCGCTGGCCGGCCGCCCACTGCGCAGCCGCGTGCCGCGCTGAACTTCAATCCGCCGCTCACGCAAAAACCGCGCCCAGATCCACCGTGCCGCGGCTGCCGACGTGGCGCCGCTGGCCGCGCACCCAGCGCGCGGCGCGGGCCCGGCCGCAGTCGCGCAGTTCGTGCAAAAAGGCGCGCGCCGCGTTGAGCTTGCTGCCCTTGCCGGCCTCGGCCAGTTCGGTCGCATCGATCAAATGGAAGCGCAGCCCCATCAGCCGCCGCTCGTGGCGCCCCAGCGGCAGCCAGCCGGCGCTCTCGGCGATGTCGCTGCGGGCGTGGGCGATCATCCGCATCTCGCGCAGGAAGGTCGTCGAGAAACCCAGCTCCATCGTGCGCGCGGCGATGTCCTCGGCACTGCGCGGCGCCTCGGCGATGGTCAGCGGATTGAGCAGCACCAGCAGCAGATCGCGCGCCTGGCATTCGTAGATCAGCGGATAGATCGCCGGGTTGGCGGTGAAGCCGCCGTCCCAGTACGCCTCGCCGTCGATCTCGACGGCGTGGTGCAGGGTCGGCAGGCAGGCCGAGGCGAGCAGCATGTCCTCCGTCAGTTCGCCGGTGCGGAACAGCCGCACCTTGCCGGTTTTCACCGCGGTGGCGGCGATGAACAGCTTCAGCCGGCAATCGTGCCGGATGCGCTCGAAGTCGAACTGGGCGTGCACCACGTCGCGCAGCGGATTCAGCTCGAAGGGGTTGAACTCGTAGGGCGAGAACAGCCGCGTCAGGCTCAGCATCGCGCTCACCGGCCCCGGCAGCGCGCCGTCGCCGGCGGGGTTGAGGCTGTGCAGCAGGTCGAGCTCGAGCGGCGTGCAGTCGGCGACCGCCTCCCAGAAGGCGGCCAGACTCTCGCGCGCGCCTTCCGCCCCGCCCCGCGTCCAGCCCTGGGCCAGCGCCACCGCATTCATCGCCCCGGCGCTCGTCCCGCTGATCCCGTCCAGCGACCAGCCGTCTTCGAGCAGGCGGTCGAGCACGCCCCAGGTATACGCCCCGTGCGCGCCGCCGCCCTGCAACGCCAGGCTCAGCCCCGGCGCCGCGTCGCTGTCGCCCTTCCACCACTGTTTGCGGAACATGATCGGACTCCTTCCATTCATTGCTCATGCGGATGCTGCAGTGCACAATACATGAAGTATGGACGACGGAAGGTTGCAGAAGTTCTGCGCCGGTGTTTCAGGACGTAACCGGACGTCCGGCGTGGCGGCTAACTACTCGTGCCCCACCCCGCCGCCGGCGTTCCTGGCCAGCAGCACCGCCGCCACCAGCCGGCGGGCGGCGAGGTCGTTGGCGCTGCGGCGGGCGGCGAGGTGGGTGGCCTGGGCGGTGACCACGTTGAGGTAGCTCACGGTGCCGGCGCGGTACTGGTTGTCGGCGATGGTTTCGGCCTCGGCCGCGGCGGCGACGGCGGCGTCCTGCTCGGCGGCGGCGGCTTCGAGGTAGCGCGCCGCGGCGAGGTTGTCCTCGACTTCCTGGAAAGCGCCCAGCACGGTCTGGCGGTAGGTGGCCACCGCCTGTTCCCAGCTTGCCTGGGCCTGGCCGACCGCCGCCTTTTTCGCGCCGGCGTCGAAGATCGTCGCGGCGAGGCTCGGGCCGAGGGACCAGTAGCGGCTCGGCACGGTGAGGAGATCGGCGAGGTCGGAACGGCGGAAGCCGGCCGAGGCGGTGAGGCCGAGCACCGGAAAGCGCGCCGCCTCGGCCGCGCCGATGGCGGCATTGGCGGCGGCGACGCGGCGCTCGGCTGCGGCGATGTCCGGGCGGCGTTCGAGGAGGACCGACGGCAGCGTGACCGGCACCGCGGCGACCGGCAGCGGCGCGGCGACGGCGGCAATCGCGAAACCGGCCGGGGCCTCGCCGACCAGCACCGCGATGGCGTGTTCGTACTGACTGCGCGACAAGGCCGCGTCCAGCGCTGCCGCACGCGCGCTGCGCAGCTGGCTTTCGGCCTGGGCCACATCGACCTTGCCGGCCACGCCGGCGGCGTAGCGGTTGCGGGTGAGCTGCAGCGAGCGCTGGTAGGCCGCCACGGCCGCATCGAGAAGCTGCTTCTGGCTG
>SSSX01000445.1 GCA_015657735.1 Zoogloeaceae bacterium | reverse complement strand
GGCCGCGCGGCCTTCTGCAGTTCGAGCAGTTCGGACTTGCGGATCACCGGCAGCGCCGCCAGCGCCGCGCGGGAGGTGACGGCCGCCGGGTCGACGTCCTTCAGCAGCGCCGCGAAGGCCGCGGTGTGCGCCCGCGCGTGGGCGATGTGGGCCGGCAGGCGGGCGAACAGATCAAGCTCGCGGGTGGCGGGGTCGCGGGTTTCGCGGGCGTCGTAGTAGTTCATGGTGTCTCCGCGGTCATGCCTGGTTGTCGTCATGTCTGGCGGTGCGGGGCCTGCCCGGCGCGCCGCCTGCGTGGGCACGGAATCAGGAAAGCCAGCGCTTGCGCCGCCGGTAGTGCTTCACTTCGCGGAAGCTCTTGCGCCCTTCGGACGACAGGCCGAGGTAGAACTCTTTCACGTCCTCGTTGGTCCGCAGGTCCGACGCCTCGCCTTCCATCACCACCCGGCCGTTCTCGAGGATGTAGCCGAAGTCGGCGTAGCGCAGCGCGACCATGGTGTTCTGCTCGGCGAGGAGGAAGCTGACGTTCTCCTTGCCGTTCAGATCCTTCACGATCTCGAAGATCTCCTCGACGATCTGCGGCGCCAGGCCCATCGACGGTTCGTCGAGCAAGATCATCTCCGGCCGGGCCATCAGCGCGCGGCCGATGGCGCACATCTGCTGTTCGCCGCCCGAGGTGTAGCCGGCCTGCGAGGTGCGGCGGGTCTTGAGGCGCGGGAAGTAGGCATAGACCTTCTCGAGGCTTTCCTTCAGCTCGGCGCGCGACTGGCTGCGCGTGTAGGCGCCGGTGAGGAGGTTCTCCTCGATCGACAGGTGGCCGAAACAGTGGCGCCCTTCCATCACCTGGATCACCCCTTTCCTCACCAGCTCGGCGGGGGTCAGCTGATCGATGCGGGCGCCCTTGAACTCGACGCTGCCCTTGGTCACGTCGCCGCGCTCGGCGCGCAGCAGGTTGGAGATCGACTTGAGCGTGGTGCTCTTGCCGGCGCCGTTGGCGCCCAGCAGCGCGACGATCTTGCCCTGCGGCACCTGCAGCGAGACGCCCTTGAGCACGAGGATCACGTGGTCGTAGATGACCTCGATGTTGTTGATGCTGAGGTAAGACATGGCGTCAATCCGAATGTAGGGGCGAATGCATTCGCCCGCGGAGCGGCTTCGGGCGGAGGAATCCGCCCCTACGGATACGATGGCCCGGGCCGGCCGGACGACCGGCCCGGTTGGCGCTTAACTTTCCTTCGAGCAATCGCGCGGCTTGATGCCCTTTTCCTTGGCGTAGGCGGCGGCCGATTCCTCGATCATGCCGCGCACCAGCGGGCGGTCGGAATCGACCCAGTCAGTGATCACCTTCCACTGGCTGCCGTCCCATTGCTGGAACTTCACCTTGCCCGGTCCTTCGTGGTCGGCGCAGGTGATCTTCAGCGGTGGCAGGAAGCCGGTGGCGCCGAGGGCTTTCAGCCGCGCCTCGTCGAGGTTGAGGTTCTCGAGGCCCCAGCGCATCTGCTCGCCGGTGATGGCCTTGCCCTTGCCGAATTTCTCCTGCGCCTTGCGGATCGCCTCGACGGTGATGATGCCGTGCACCACGCCGCGGTTGTAATACACCGACCCGATGCGGGTCTTGTCTTCCATATTGCCCTTGTCCTTGCCGTACACGAACTTCTTG
>SSSX01000059.1 GCA_015657735.1 Zoogloeaceae bacterium | reverse complement strand
GCGGCGGCCGGCCCGGCCACTCCGGCGCCGGTCAGCTACTCGCCGCCCAGCGTCGGCGCGCGCTATCTCGACAACCCCAAGCCGGGCTACCCGATGATCGCTCGCCGCCGGGGGCTGGAAGGAACGGTTCGCCTCGAGGTGCGGGTGTCCGCCGAAGGCATCCCGGTCGCCGTCAAGCTGCGCGAGAGCGGCGGCCACGATTCCCTCGACGAAGCCGCGACCACCGCGGTCTGGCACTGGAAGTTCATGCCGGCGCGGCGCGGCGGCGAAGCCGTCGAAGGCACAGTTGTCGTACCGATCCGCTTCCGCCTCGGCGCCGACGACGCCGGCTGATCAGTCCGCGTCGGCGGCCAGCGCGTCGAGCGCGGCCTCGTCGAAGCCGAATTCGGCCTCCACCGGCTCCGCCCAGTCGGTCCAGTCCGCCGCCGCCCCGTCGCGCAGGCGCCGTCCGGTGGCGAGCAGCAGCGTCACGCGCCGGGCTGCGTCGCCGAGGCGCCGGGCGATGCGCGGGTCGTGGTGGGCGCGGATGGCCTCGCAGACTTCGGCCGGCAGCTTCCAGTTGCGCGCCACCAGATAGCCGGCCGCCGCGTGGTCGGTGCCGGTCAAGGCATCGAGGGCGCGGGCGCCGGCCTCGAGCGTCGCGCCGCCGCCGCCGAGCGGGCCGCCGTGATCGGGTGAGCGGCGCAGCACCACGGCGATCCCGGCATCCTGCATCAGCGCGGCCAGATAGGCCGTGTCGGCCAGCGCGCGGAACGGCGTCGCCCGCGCCGCCGCAAAACTGAAGGCTGCCGCCTGCGCGCTGGCCGACCAGATCGCGTCGACCACCGCCGGATCGATCCCGTCGCACTGCGCCTTCAGCGCCGCGCTGGCGGCGGTGGCCAGCGTCCGCGTGCGGCCCAGCATGGTGATCGCTTCCTGCGCCGAACGGGGCGCGCTGCGGGGGCGGAAGACCGGCGAATTGGCGACCCGCAGCAGCGCGCCGGTGATCGCCGGGTCCTGGCTCACCGCCTGGGCCAGTTCCTTCGGTCCGGCGTCGTCGCCGGCGGCGACCGCCTGCAGGCGCAGGAAACCCGGCCCCGGCGCCGGCAACACCACCCCGCTGGCGAGGACGGCTTCCACCAGCACATCGTTGTCCATAGTCAGATTCGTCCGCAGGATTCGTCGTCGAACGGATTAAAGCACAGTCCCGCGAAGAAAAAAGCCGATTGTGTTTGACAAGGCCGGAATCGATGTCTAGAATGCGCAGCTTCTCGCTTGGAGGGGTTCCCGAGCGGTCAAAGGGATCAGACTGTAAATCTGACGGCACTGCCTTCGAAGGTTCGAATCCTTCCCCCTCCACCACAGTTTTAGCTGCTTGCTCCGTCCGTGAGTTGCGGTGACGCGAGCGGTGAATGTGAGTCGTGCGTTGTAAAGCGCGGGTGTAGCTCAATGGTAGAGCAGAAGCCTTCCAAGCTTATGACGAGGGTTCGATTCCCTTCACCCGCTCCAGGTTGCGTGTGTGAGGCCCATGTAGCTCAGTGGCAGAGCACTCCCTTGGTAAGGGAGAGGTCGGCAGTTCAATCCTGCCCATGGGCACCATCGATTCAGTGGTGCGGCATTCAAAATAGTGTTCCAATTTCCTGATTTTTTGCGGAGTTGATGATATGGCCAAGGAAAAATTCGAACGGAAGAAGCCGCACGTTAACGTCGGCACGATTGGTCACGTGGACCACGGCAAGACGACGCTGACCGCTGCGATCACGACGGTGCTGTCGCGCAAGTTCGGTGGCGAGGCCAAGGCCTACGACCAGATCGACGCGGCGCCGGAAGAAAAGGCTCGCGGCATCACCATCAACACCGCGCACGTCGAGTACGAAACCGAAGGCCGTCACTACGCCCACGTGGACTGC
>SSSX01000058.1 GCA_015657735.1 Zoogloeaceae bacterium | reverse complement strand
TGGTGGTGAGTCTGGTGCTGCCGCGGCAGTACACGGCGTCGGCCGAGGTGGTCGTCGAGTCCCGCGGCGGCGATCCGCTGGTCGTCCATCCGGGCAGCGGCGCGACGACGCCGGGCTTTCTCGCCACGCAGGCCGACATCATCGCCAGCGAGCGGGTTGGCGCGCGGGCGGTGGCGGCGCTCAAGCTGGCCGGCCAGCCGGGCTGGGCGGCGCGCTGGCAGAAGGCGTCGGGCGGGCAGGGCGACGCCGAGCGCTGGATCGCCGGGCGCCTCAAAAAGTTCGTCAAGGTCAGCCCGTCCCACGAAAGCAATGTGCTGACCATCACCGTCAGCGCCGACGATCCGCAGTTTGCCGCCGACTACGCCAACGCGCTGGCCCGCGCCTATCTGGAAACCGATCTGGAACTGAAGGTCGAGCCGGCGCGCCAGTCGGCCGCCTGGTTCGACGAGCACACCAAGGCCCTGCGCGCCAATCTGGAAACCGCCCAGGCGCGGCTGGCGGAGTTCCAGCGCGCCCACGGGCTGGTCGGCGACGACAAGCTCGACCTCGAGAGTGCGCGCCTCGCCGAACTGTCCACCCAGTTCACCGCGGTCCAGGCCCAGAGCACCGAGACCGCGTCGCGCCAGCGTCAGGGCGGCGGCATGAACGAGGTGGCGGCCAATCCGCTGATCCAGGCCCTGAAGGTGGACCTGGCGCGCCAGGAGGCCAAGCTGACCGAACTGTCCGGCTACCTCGGCGAGAACCATCCGCAGTATCAGCGCGTCAGGGGCGAGGTCGAATCGCTGCGCGCCCGGCTGCGCGCCGAGTCGGGGCAGGTGGCGGCGGTGGTCGGCACCAACAGCCGCATCAACCGTGCCCGCGAGGGCGATCTGAAGATCCGCCTCGAGGAACAGAAGCAGCGCGTGCTGCAGCTCAAGCAGCAGCGCGACGAGATGGGCGTGCTGCTGCGCGAGGTGGACAGCGCCCAGAAAGCCTACGACCTGGTGATGGCGCGCCTGACCCAGACCAGCCTCGAGAGCAAGTCGCGCCAGGGCAATGTGGCGGTGCTGTCGTTCGGCGTGCCGCCGACCGAGGCGGCCAGCCCCAAGCTGCTGCTCAATGTGGGTCTGGCGATTTTCATCGGCGGGCTGCTCGGCATGGCGGTGAGCATCGTGCGCGAGCTGTTCGACCGCCGCATCCGCAGCGCCGGCGACCTCGGCGATGCCATCGGCGCACCGCTGCTGGTGGAGATCGGCAGCGCTGCCGACGGGTCGGCCGGCGGCGCGCTGTCGCGCCTGCTGGGCGCCCGGCTGCGGCGCGCCTGAGGAGCAACGATGGACATCAAGACTTTTCCGGGGCGCATCCCAGTGGCGGCATTCGATCAGACTCCCGCGGCCCTCCCCAATCTGGGCGAGATCCTCGTCGCCAGCGGCCGGCTGTCGGTCGACGCGGTTGCCCGCGTCACGGCCCGCCAGCGCGAGCGCGGCATTCCCTTCGGCGCTGCGGCGGTGGAGCTCGGGCTGGTCAGCCAGGCCGACGTGCAGGCCGCGCTGGCGCGCCAGTTCGCCTACCCGGTGCTGG
>SSSX01000444.1 GCA_015657735.1 Zoogloeaceae bacterium | reverse complement strand
GCCGGCGTACGGATCACGCTCTGCCCGAGCGCCGGCTGCACGGCCAGCGCAAACCCGGCCGCCAGCGACGCGCCGACGAAGGTCCGGCGGCTGCACGGCAGGCCGGGAACGAGACTGTCGAATTCGGATTCCTGGATCATCGCCATCGAACGCTCCTCGCGCTTGGAAAGAGCGTCAGGATACGCCGACGGTGCGCCTGCGCCAGCGCTGCGGCGGGGACGCCGCCAGGCCACCAAGCGGCGGCGTGGCGCCCCTCAGTTCCAGGCCAGCCCGGCCACCGCGCCGGCGCCGCCGCGGTCGAACCACGACCCGCCGCGGCGGGACGACAGGCGCACCGCATCCGGCTCGTCGCGCCGGGCCATGTGCTGGCAGGCGAACTTTTCGGTCAGCGTGACCTGCTTGCCGTTCACGTGGATCAGGCCGGCGTCCGACAGCTCGCGGAAGATCCGCGACAGGGTTTCCGGCGTGAAGCCGAGGCGTGCCGCCAGCACATGCTTGGGAATCTCCAGCTCGAGCACCACGCACGGGCGCTGCGCCGGCCCGCTGCCGGCCAGACGGCGCAGATAATCCACCACCTTGGCCGAACCCGACTGGAAGCAGTCGGCGGCGATGTCGCGCTCGATCGACGACTGCCGTTCGGCCACCGCAGCGAGCATCCGGCGCATCAGGCAAGGTTCCTGCTCCATCGCCCGGAAGATGCCGTCGCGCCCGACGGCCAGCACGACCACCGGCGTCACCGCCTCGACCGACGACACATAGACCGCGTCGCCGAACAGTTCGGCCACGCCGAAAACCTGGCGTGGCGACAGAATCTCGATCACCTTCTCGCCGCCTTCCGGCGACGACACCGCCACCTTCAGGTGGCCGGACATCACCTGATACAGCGCGCGTGGCCGATCGCCGGCGGCGTAGGTCGCGCCGCCCTTGGGCAGGCTCAGGATCTGCGCGGCACGGGCCGCCTCCGCGATGACCGCCGGCGACAGACCGCGGAACAGGGCGACTTCGCCCAACACCAGTGAGAGATCGTCAAGACTCGTGTGCATCGTTTCCCTCGCAAGGCTTGAAGCGGGACCATGCCGGAATTGAGTGACGGCCCCATGACATCGGCGGCAGTCTAGAAGCCGGGTCGGCCGCGCAAGTTGACCTAGATCAGACGTCCAGGACCACCGCGCCTACCCCGACTACTTCCAAATAAGTATAGATGAAGATTTCCGATACTCAAGCCAAGCGCCTGTTTTGACGCACCTTCGGCCCCGTCGCCACGTTGCCGTGGGCGCTGCGCCGGCGAGCCGACGGCGGTTTTGGCTATTCCCTTTTTGTCTGCCGGCAAGCAGGCCGCACGTGACCCGCCACCGCCGGCAGGCGAAAATGGCGCCCTTCCACGAGAATGGAAACCCGAGCGTGACTTCCTCTCCTCCCTCCGCCGGCCCCTCCGGCCAGACCGCGCACAAGGCCCGCAGCCCGTCGGTCGTGGTCCGGCTGGGCGCCTGGATCGCCGCCATCGCCAGCCTCGCGATGGTGTCGATCCTGGCCTCGATCACCGTCGCCGAACTGTCGTCCGGCGAGGCGCGGGCGATCAACCTGGCCGGTTCGCTGCGCATGCAGTCGTACGCGATCGCGGCGGCCGTCGGCCAGGGCGACCCCGACGGCGTCCGCACCGCGCTGGCCGGTTTCGAGCGCCGCTACCTCGACCCCGATCTGGTCCGGGTCATCCCCGTCGCTGGCGACGACAAGGTCCGGCGCGCTTACGCCGCGGTCGGCGAGCAGTGGGCCACGCACTACCGCCCCGCCGCGCTGCAGGCCGGCAACCGCTCGCTGCAGGCCGGCAGCGCCGGGATGATCGAGCGCATCGACACGCTCGTGGCGCTGGTCGAACACGGGCTGGAAGCCAAGCTGCAGTTGTTGCGGCTGGTCCAGGGGGTATCGCTGATCCTGCTCGCGGTCGTCAGCAGCGCCGCGGTGTTCCAGTTGAAGACCAGGATGCTGCAGCCCCTCGACGACCTCCTCACCTCGGCGCGGCGGGTCCGGCGCGGCGACTTCTCGGTGCGCGTGCCGCCCCGCGAGCCCGACGAACTGGGGCAACTCGGCGAAGCCTTCAACTTCATGGTCGAAGACCTGTCGCGCAGCTACGCCCAGCTCGAAAACCGGGTGCGCGAGAAGACCGAGGCGCTGGCCCGCAGCAATCAATCCCTCAACCTGCTGTACCGCACGACCCGCGCGCTGTCGGAGCGGGCGGTCAGCCGCGCGACGCTGCAGCAGGTGCTGCAGGACGTCGAGCAGGTGATCGGCGTGCGCGCCGGCGCGCTGTGCCTCGGCAAGGCCGGCGAAGCCGACGTCGCGGCGCTCGGCGCGGCCTTGCCGGCGGCGCAGGCCGAGGCACTGTGCCAGGCCGGCTGCCGCGGCTGCGACCCGACCGGCGGGCGGCTGACGAGCTTCGCCTTTCCGCCCGACGCGGCGGCGGCCGGCCACGCCATCGCGGTGCCGCTGTTCGACGGCAGCCGCAGCCACGGCGCGCTGCTGCTGCTCGCCTCCGACGGCCGTCCGCTGGCCGACTGGCAGATCGAGCTGCTCGAAACCGTCGGCCACCACGTCGGCGCGGCGCTTGCCGCCACCCAGCGCAACGAGGAACGCCACCGTCTGGCGCTCCTCGACGAACGCTCGGTGATCGCCCGCGAGCTGCACGACTCGCTCGCCCAGTCGCTGTC
>SSSX01000443.1 GCA_015657735.1 Zoogloeaceae bacterium | reverse complement strand
CGGAAACACCACGATGCGGCGCAGCAGGGTGGCGAACAGGCGGTTCGGGAAGTTGGCGATGACGCCTTCGAAAGCGTTCTGGGCCTTGAACATGCAATCCCAGAGCGCCCAGTGGAGCAGCGGCAGATCGGCGGCCTGACGTCCTTCGTCCTCGAAACGCTTGAGGGTTGCCGACGCCAGATACATCAGCGACAGGATGTCGCCGAGCCGCGCGGAGAGCTTTTCCTTGCGCTTCAGCGCGCCGCCGAGGGTGCCCATCGAGATGTCGGCGAGGAAGGCGAAAGCGGCCGAGAAGCGGGTCAGCTGCTGGTAGTAGCGGCGCAGCTCGGGCGCCACGTTGGACGGCACCGACACGAAGTGCGAGCCGGTCAGGCCCATCACCAGCGCACGGGCGGCGTTGTTGACCGTGTAGCCGATGTGGCCCCAGAAGGCGGCGTCGAAGGCTTTCAGGTCGCCGGCACGGGCGGCGTCCATTTCCTTCAGCACGAAGGGATGGCAGCGGATCGCGCCCTGGCCGAAGAGGATCAGGCTGCGGGTCAGGATGTTGGCGCCCTCGACGGTGATGCCCACCGGCACCTGCTGGTAGGCGCGACCGAGGAAGTTCTGCGGGCCAAGGCAGATGCCCTTGCCGCCGATCACATCCATGCCGTCATTCACCGCCTGACGGGCGCGCTCGGTGACGTGATATTTGACAATCGCCGAGACGACCGACGGCTTCTCGCCCAGATCGATGGCTCCGGCAGTCATCACGCGCGCCGCGTCGCACAGGTAGGCGTTGGCGCCGATGCGGGTCAGCGCCTCCTCGACGCCCTCGAAGCGGCCAACCGCCGTCTTGAACTGGTAGCGGACCCGGGCGTAACCGCCGACAGCGCGGGCAACCATCTTCAGCATGCCGGTGTTGGAACCCGGCAGCGAGATCGAACGGCCGGCGGCGAGGCACTCCATCAGCATCCGCCAACCCTGCCCGGCCATCTTCGGGCCGCCGATGATGAACTCCAGCGGCATGAAGACGTCGGTGCCGCTGATCGGCCCGTTCATCCACACCGCGTTGAGGGGAAAGTGGCGACGGCCGATGTTCACCCCCGGATGATCGTGCGGCACCAGCGCACAGGTGATGCCGAGGTCTTCCACATCGCCAAGCAGGCGTTGCGGGTCAAACAGCCGGAAAGCCAGGCCGAACACCGTGCACACCGGGGCCAGCGTGATGTAGCGCTTGTCGAAACTGACCCGCATGCCGAGCACTTCGCGCCCTTCGTAAATGCCCTTGCAGACCACGCCCGCATCGGGGATCGAGGCCGCATCGGAACCCGCCCACGGGCTGGTCAGCGCGAAGGCCGGGATGTCCTCGCCGCGGGCGAGGCGCGGCAGGTAGTGCTGCTTCTGCTCCGGCGTGCCGTAGTGCAACAGCAGTTCGGCCGGGCCGAGGGAGTTGGGCACCATCACCGACACCGCCGGCGCCGACGAGCGGGTGGACAGCTTGGTGACGACCTGGGAGTGGGCATAGGCCGAGAAGCCCTTGCCGCCGTACTCCTTCGGAATGATCATGCCGAGGAAGCCTTTGTCCTTGATGTAGCGCCAGACCTCGGGCGGCATGTCCTGCTTCTGGGTGCATTCCCAGTCCTGCGTCAGGCGGCACAGCTCGGCCGTATCCACATCGAGGAAACGCTGCTCCTCCGGCGTCAGCGCCGGCTTCGGAAAAGCCAGCAGCTTGTTCCAGTCGGGCTTGCCGGCGAAGAGCTCGCCTTCCCACCACACCGAGCCGGCCTCCAGCGCCTCTTTCTCGGTCTGCGACATGGACGGCAACGCCCTGCGGAACGGCTTGAAGATCGCCGCACTCACCAACCCACGACGCAAGCCCGGCAGCAGGAAGACCGCGCCGATCACGGCCACCGTCGCCAGTTCGGCGATCATCGTCGCCTGCGACCAGCCGGCCAGCCAGCCTTGTGCCGCCAACCACGCCAGCCCTGCCCCATACCAGACAAAAAAAGGCGCTCGCCCGTAGGCGAGCGCGACCACCAGGGGAGGGAGGGAAACCAGAAACCAGTAAGCCATGTGCTATCTCCTCGTGTGCAACGCCATTGCCAGGCGCTGCGAGATTCTTCTCGTTGGGTTCAGTTACCGCCGTCGGCGAGCGGTGCGCGCAGGCCGCCGAGCAGGAAGCTCATCAGCCGCGGCGCTAGCCGGTCCGGATCTTCGTCGTCGAACTTGCCGGTAACCAACTGCAACGCGTCGGTGCCGGCGATGGCGTAGGACATCGCGCCCATCATGAAATGGAAACGCCACAGGATTTCGGTGTGCTCGACCTCCGGCAGCGCCCGGTACAGCGCCGCCAGGAAACGCTCGACACACTCCGAATATTCCTCGGCGAGGAACTTGCGGACAAACTCGTTGGGCTCGGTGTAGGTGCGGCCGAGCAGACACATGAAGGTGTGACCGCCCCCTTCCATGTCGGCCGCCATCCGCAGCGCGGTGCCGAAAAAAGCATCGACGATGCGGCTCGGCTTCAGCGGCGCGCCGCCGGCCTCCGCCTCGAGCGCATCCAGCCGCGCCAGCCGGGCGTTGTTCAGATCGGCCAGGCGACGCCGGAAGACGTCCTGGATCAGCAACTCCTTCGAACCGAAGTGATAATTGACCGCCGCCAGATTCACCGCCGCCAGCCCGGTGATCATGCGCATCGAGGTGCCGTCGAAGCCGTGCTCCTTGAACAACAACTCGGCCGCGTCGAGGATACGACTGCGGGTGTCGGCGGGAACTCTCGGGATATCGTCGCGCATGGTCGGCTGGATGAGTGGCTCGGGTCAGGGTT
>SSSX01000442.1 GCA_015657735.1 Zoogloeaceae bacterium | reverse complement strand
CAGATGCTCGGCGACGATGCGCTCCATCACCGCGTCGGTGACGCCGTAGTACCAGGTGCCGTCGGGCTGCACGCAGAGGATCGGGCCGCCCTTGCAGGCCGCGAAGCAGGCGGCGCGGGTGCGCTTGACGCGCAGCTCGCCGGCGTCCAGCCCGGCCGCCTTGAATCTGGCGCCGAGGCTGTCGAAGAGCGCCTGGGACTGGCCGTCGGCGCTGCAGCGCGGGCCGGTGCACACCAGCAGGTGGCGGCGGTAGGCGCCGATTGCGGGTTTGGCGGCGCTCACGCCTCGGCTCCGGCGGCTTCGTCGGCGGTGTCGTCGGGCTCCACCGGCTCGGCCAGCAGCGCGGCGATGTAGTCCTCGGGCAGGCGGTGGAGGGCGGCCAGTTCGGCGGCGCCAAGGCCGCTGGCGTGAAGGCCGGCGAGCCAGCCGGTGAGGCCGGTCGACAGCGAGCGGCCGGCCTTTTCGCCGTCGCGGGTGGCGCCGCTTTCGACGTCGTACTTGTTGCGATAGCCGCGCGGCGTGACCATCAGGCCGTGGCGGACGAAGGTGTTGGAGTTGCCGATCAGCACCGTCGACAGCATGCCGATGTCGCACTCGGTCATCTTTTCGAGGGTGGTGAATTCGATGCGCTGCCGGGGCCGGTAGGCCGACTTGACGATCGCCACCGGCGTGTCGGGACGGCGGTGGCGCAGAAACAGCCGGCGCGCCTCGACGATCTGGCGGGTGCGGCGGCCGCTCTTGGGGTTGTACAGCGCGACGACGAAGTCGGCGGCGGCCACCGCGTCGAGGCGGCGGGCGATGGTCGGCCACGGCGTCAGCAGGTCGGACAGCGAGATGGCGCAGAAATCGTGGGTCAGCGGCGCGCCGACCAGCGCGGCGCAGGTGTTGAGCGCCGAGGCGCCGGGGATGATCTCGACCTCGACGCCCGAGTCGGGCGTCCACCCGGCCTGGAACAGCACCTCGAAGGTCGGCCCGGCCATGCCGTACACGCCGGCGTCGCCGGACGAGATCAGCGCCACCTTCTTGCCCTGGCGGGCGCGCTCGAAGGCTTCGATGGCACGGTCGAGTTCTTCGGTCATCGACTTCCTGATGACCTCCTTGCCCTCGACGAGATCGGCCACCAGGCGGATGTAGGTGACGTAGCCGATGACGGTGTCGGCTTCGGCGATGGCGGCGCGGGCGCGCGCGGTGAGGTGGTCGTGGCTGCCCGGGCCGAGGCCGACGAGCATGATCTTGCCGGTGCTGGCGGGGGTGTTGGGGGTGTCGTTCATTGGGGCATCCTGGCGATGGAAACGGTGGCGTGACGGCCGTCGGGGCCGCGGTATTTGTGTTTTTCGACGATCAGCTGATCCATGCCGGCGCCGGCCGCGAGCAGCGCGGCGGCCTCCGCGACCGACGGCGTGCCGGTGTACTTGCGCACGGTTTCCGACGGGTGCGGCACCGGCACGGCGGCCAGCGCGGCGGCCGGGTAGAAGCGGATCGTCCAGCCCAGCCGGGCGGCCAGTTCGGCGAGGCCGGCTTCGTCGGCTTTGAGCTCGATGCTGGCCACCGCGGCCACGTCGGCGAGCGCCGCGCCGCAGCGGGCGAGGGCATCCTCCAGCGCGCGGGCGAGGGTCGCGGCCGGCGTGCCGCGGTCGCAGCCGAGGCCGATGGCGATGGGCCGGCTCATGCGGCCACCGGCGGGCGGTAGATCACGCGCTTGCCGGCGAGGCGCGGGGCCAGCGCGGCCGGCAGTTCGCGGTGGCTGATCCACAGCACCGCGCCGAAGCGGGCGATGTCGACGTCCTCGAGGCGGGTGAAGGGATGCAGGTTGGCCGGCAGCGGGCCGCTGCGGCCGTTGGCGTGGCCGCGCCACCAGTCCGGGCTGCCGGTTTCCTGCACCAGCGCCACCGCTTCGTCGTTCACCATCGCGGCGCTGGCGCGGACGATTTCGTCGTGGCTGGCGTCGAAGGTCCACCCCAGCTCGCGGCCGAGCAGGTCGACGGCGAGGGTCTGGCGGGCGTCGGAGGCGGTGGTCAGCACCGGGGTGGCGCCGAGCGCGTCGGCGATCAGGCCGGCCAGCGCGTTGGCGCCGCCGAGGTGGCCGGAGAGCATCGGGATCACGAAGCGGCCGGCTTCGTCGATGACCACCACGCCGGGGTCGGATTCCTTCTTGCCCAGGTGCGGCGCGACGAGCCGGACCATCGCGCCCAGCGACACGATGGCGACGATGCCGTCGAAGTTGGAGAACAGGATGGGGATCTGCTCGGCGGTCTTGCCGGCGTAGCAGGCGGCGGCGCCGGGCGCGGCGGCGGCGGCCTCGGCGGCGAATTTCTCGGGGGCGAACAGGCGGGCGCCCGGCAGCGCGGCGACCACCCGGCCGGCCAGCGCAATACCGTGGCGGGTGATGGAGACGACGGCGATGCGTGCGGAGGGAAAGGGCAGGTGTTGGCTCATGGTGGGTTTTCCGGTGGGGCGTGGTGGTCCCGTGGGGGCGAACTTGTTCGCCCTCCGTGCGTTGAACGAAGTCCGCGGGCGAACGAATTCGCCCCTACGGGGTGGCGGTCTCGCGTTTCCGGCAGCCGCGGCGCAGTTCGCCGCGGACGCGTTGGGGGTTGTGCACGAGCAGCAGCGACAGGTAATTGACCTTTTCGCCGGCGAGGCGCGTCACGTCGCGGACGACGCGTTCGTCGGGGGCGCCGACCTTTTCGATGAAGCAGCTGGTGGCGGTCAGCCCGCGGCGCGCGAGCAGCGCGAGCACCTCGTCGAGCAGCGGCTTGACCTTGAGCAGCACCAGGGTGTCGAACTCGTCGAGCAGGCGGTCGATGACCGGCACGCCGTAGGCGGCCGGGATCACGGCGAAGGTTTCGTCCTCTTCGGCGAGGGTCAGGCCGGTGGCCGCGGCGGCGGCGGCGAAGGACGACACGCCGGGGATCGTGTCGACTTCGATTTCCGGCGCCAGCTCGCGCACCACGCGGGCCAGATGGCCGAAGGTCGAGAAGGTGGAGGCGTCGCCTTCGACCAGAAAGACCAGATCGCGCCCTTCGCGCAGCAGTTCGACGCTGCGTCGGGCGGCGCGCGTCCAGGCGCGGGCGAGCGCCACCGGGTCGCGGGTCATCGGAAAGACCAGCGCCTCGGCGTCGGGCGGCACCGGGATGCCGCCGCGCTCGACGATGCCCAGCGCGTACGACGATTCCTCGGCCTTCTTGACCGGGTAGGCCCAGCGCGCGCCGTTGGTGAGGGCGGCCCACGCACGGCGGGTGATGAGCCCGGGATCGCCGGGGCCGAGGGAGGCGCCGATGAGGCGGCCGGGGAGGGGCGTCATGGTGTTTCCTTGCTGGCGGAGACCACCCACACCGGGTTGTGGGCGGCGAGGCGGTGCATGTCGAGGATGGGCTGGCTGCGCGAGGCCTGGAGCTGGACCACGTCCCAGGCGGCGCCGGCGGCGGCGAGGGTAGCGGTGGCGGTGGCGAGGTTTTCGAGGGTGACGAAGTTCATCACCAGCCGGCCGCCGGGGCGCAGACGGGCGAGGACGAGGCCGATCAGCTCGGCCAGTTCGCCGCCGGAGCCGCCGATGAACACCGCGTCGGGGTCGGGCCAGAGGTCGAGGCCGGCGGGCGCGCGGCCGTCGACCAGGGTGTAGTTGCTGGCCTGCAGGCGGCCGGCGTTGGCGCGGGCGTTGGCGGCGTCGCCGGCGTTCTTTTCGATCGCCCAGACGTGGCCGTCGCGGGCCAGCCGCGCGGCTTCGAGGCCCACCGAGCCGGAGCCGGCACCGATGTCCCAGACCCGGCTGTCGGGCCGCAGGCGCAGCTTGGCGAGCGACAGGGCGCGGGCTTCCTGCTTGGTGATGAGGCCCTTCTCGGGAGTGCGCTGGATGAAGTCGGCGTCGTCGAAGCCGAAAATGGCGCGGGCCTCGGGCGGCGCGACGCGGGTCAGGACGACGATGTTGGGATCGGCGAAGCGGCGGGTGGCGGCGTCGGCCAGCGCCAGGTCGGTGTCGACGCTTTCGTCGGGCAGGCCCAGGCGGGCGGCCACCGCGAGGCGGAAGTCGTCGCCGTGGCCGGCGGCGATCAGCGCCCGGGCGATGCGTCCGGGGTTGTTGTCGGGGCCGGTGAATGCGCCGATCAGGGCGTGTCCGGCGGCCGCGGCGCGCACGAGGGCGTAGAGGCCGTGGTCGGGCGTGGCGCCGGGCGTCCATTCGCCAGCGTCGCGGCTGTGCACCGAGACGATCTTGGCCTCCTGCCAGCTCAGTTTGAGGCGGGCGAAGGCGAGCTGCAGCGTCGACACCGCCGGCCATACCTCGATGGCCTCGGCGCCGAGCTTGCCGGCGAGGAAGGTGCCGATGCCGTGGCACAGGGGATCGCCGGTGGCCAGCACGGCGGCGGCGTGGCCGGCGCCGCGCGCCGCACGGACCCATTCCGGGACACGGCCGAGCTGGCCGTCCATCGCCCGTTGCTCCGCCTGGGAGGGAAGGTGGGGGGCAACGAGGTCCAGCGTGCGGCGGGCGCCGATGACGAGGTCGGCGGCGGCGAGGCGGCGGCGGGCGTTGTCGCCCAGGCCGGCCCAGCCGTCGTCGAGGATGCCGATGAGGGCGCAGGGTTCAGACAAGTTCGTGTTCCTCCACGGTGACGATGGGCACGCCTTCGAAATTGCAGGCGAGCACGCTGAGGCGGTGCGGGCCGGGGTAGCGCTGGCGCAGGCTGCGGATCGCCCGCACGGCCAGCGCGCGGTGGAACGCCACGGCAAGGTTCAGCCCGGCCAGCCGTTCGGCGGCGAAGCGGGCGGTTTCGGCGGCGCGGATTTCGGCCACCAGATCGGGCGGGGCGCCGATTTCGGCGGCGGCCGAGGCGATCAGTTCGCGGTCGACTTCCTCGCGCCAGGCGTGGGTGACGGACAGGCCCTGGGCGATCTTGGTGAGCTTGCCGACCATTGCGCCGACGACGATGTGCTGCATGCCCTGCCTGACCGCGGTCTGGAAGGCGGCCTTGACGAAGTCGCCCATCTGCACGAAGCACGCTTCGTCGAGCGCCGGGTAGCAGCGCATCGCGCACTTTTCGGTGCGTCCGCCGGTGGTGAACACGACGCTGCGCTGGCCCTGGTTGGCGGCCACGTCGACCGCCTGCACCACGCTGGCACGGAAGGCGGCGGTGGAATAGGGCCGCACGATGCCGGTGGTGCCGAGGATCGAGATGCCGCCGACGATGCCGAGACGGGCGTTGAGGGTTTTCTTGGCCATCTCGTCGCCGCCGGGCACCGAGATGGTCACCGCGAGGCCGTCGCCGGCTTCGAGGATCGCTTCGCCGGCGGCGCGTACGTTGTCGCCGATATTGCGGCGCGGCACCGGGTTGATCGCCGGTCCGCCGACCTCGAGGCCGAGCCCCGGTTTGGTGACGATGCCGACGCCCGGCCCGCCGCGCAGCACGATCTGCCCGGCGGCGCCGGGCAGGCGTTCGACTTCGACGGTGAGATGGGCGCCGTTGGTGGCGTCCGGGTCGTCGCCGGCGTCCTTGACGCTGACCGCGCGGGCGCGCCGGCCGTCGGTCCACCCGTCGGTGATCGCAAAGCGCACCCGCTGGGTGTTGGGCAGCACGCAGTCGATGAAGTCGGGCACGCGGCCGTGGACCAGTCCGAGCGTCGCGGCGGCGGCGGCGGCGGCGGAGTTGGCCCCGGTGGAAAAGCCCGTGCGGTTGCCGCGATCGCGTTTCGGGTCGCCCTTGCGGACTTTTTCGGGGAGTGCATGACCTGCCATGCCGGCCTCAGGCGGCTGCGCGCTGGTGGGCTTCGGCGAGGCCGAGCAGCGCGTGGACGGCGGCGACGACCAGCGTCGAGCCGCCCTTGCGCCCGCGGATCGCCACCCACGGCAGGTCGTCGAGGGTCATCAGCAGGTCTTTCGATTCGGCGGCCGACACGAAGCCGACCGGCATGCCGATCACCAGCGCCGGCCGTGCGCCTTCTTCGTGGATCAGGCGGACGACTTCGATCAGCGCGGTCGGGGCGTTGCCGATGCCGACGATGGCGCCGTCGAGCAGGCCGCGCCGGTGGGCCTTGCGCATGGCCTGCACGGCGCGGGTGGTGTCGTCGCGACGGGCCGCTTCGATGACGTCGGGGTCGGAGATGAAATGGTGGGTGGTGATGCCGAAGTGGGCCAGACGCGGCTGCGACAGGCCGACGCAGATCATCTCGACGTCGGCCACCACCGGCGTGCCGCCGGCCAGGATGCGGGCGAGACCGGCCAGCATGGCGCGGGGGTGGAAGGCGGTGAGGCCGGTGAATTCGAAGTCGGCGTTGGCGTGAATCATGCGGCGCACCAGCGGCCACTCGTCGGCGCTGTAGGCGTGCGGGCCGGTCTCGGCGTCGATGATGGCGAAGGAGTCGTGCTCGATCGCGCGGCCGGCGGCGGTGAGCTGTTCGGTGACGGTGTTGGCGGTCATGGCGGCAGGTCAGTGGGCGTGCTCGAGGTGGGTGTGACGGTGGTCGTGCAGGTGTTCGGCGGCGGCGGCCTGGCGGTACTTGCAGCCGTCGCATTCGAGCAGCCCGCCGTCGGGCTGCGCGCCGCCGCCGACCTTGGCGTCGAGCAGGTCGAACACGCCCTTGTCGAAGCCGAAGTGGCTGCCCAGCGCGAAGGCGATCTGGGGGTACTGGCTGCGCAGGCGGGCCACCTGGGCCTTGATGCGGTCCATCAGCACGCCGCTGAAGAGGTACACCGGCACGACGGCGAGCTGGGTCATGCCGAGGCGGGCGTGGCGCTGGACGACGCTTTCGAGGCGCGGCCAGGTGACGCCGGTGAAGGCCAGGTCGACCAGATCGAAATCGTTGTCCTCGAACAGCCAGCGCGCCATCTTGGCCAGTTCGCCGTTGGCGCCGGCGTCGGACGAGCCGCGGCCGAGCAGGATCACGCCGGTGGTCTGCGGGTCGGGCATGTCGAGGGCCGTCAGCAGGCGGTCGAGCTGGCCCTGCAGTACTTGGAGCATCTCGCGGCCCATGCCGAGGTGGCGGCTGCAGCTGAAACTGACCGCCGGGTGGCGGCGGCGGGCGGCCTCGACGGCAGCCGGCAGTTCCATCTTGACGTGGCCGGCGGCGTTGAGGATGAAGGGGATCACCAGCACGTGGCGGGCGCCGGCCGCGGCGCGGTCGAGGCCGGCGTCGAGCAGCACGTCGGCGTGCTCGATGAAGCAGGTTTCGATGCGCCAGGCGGGGTGACGCTCGCGCCACTGGGCGGCAAAGTGGAGGACCTCGGTGTTGCCGTCGCGGTTGCGGGAGCCGTGGCCGACCAGGAGGATGGCGGTGTCGTTCATGCGGGGGTCTCCGGGGCGCGGGCCGTCGCCTTGCGGAAACGGTGCGCGAAGGCGGGGTCGTAGAGCTTGGAGCGGGCCAGGGTCGGCCAGTCGGCGGCGCCGAGGGCCGGGCTGGCGATGATCATCGCCTGGCTGGCGATCTTCTCGGCCTGGCAGCGCTGCTTGATGTCGGCGAGGGTGCCGCGGACGATCTTCTCCTCGCCGGGCCAGCTGGCTTTCTGGACTACCAGCATCGGCGCGTCCTCGCTCCAGCCGGCGGCGCGCAGGGCGCGCTGGACTTCGTGCAGCAGGGTGATCGACAGGAAGATGCACAGCGTCGACCTGTGGGCGGCGAGGGCTTCGAGATCCTCGCCCGGCGGCATCGGCGTGCGCCCGGCCACGCGGGTGAGGATCACCGTCTGGGTGACT
>SSSX01000441.1 GCA_015657735.1 Zoogloeaceae bacterium | reverse complement strand
GAGCTGTCCGAATCGGTCTGGGTCATCGAATAGCGCGCCTCCAGGGTGCCGGTGTTGGCGAACCGTCCCTTGAGGGTTGGGCTGATGCTGAAGATCCGGACCTCGGACATGTGGGTCGTACCGGTCACCGTGTCGCCGGCAAGCGGCGTGAACGCGTACGTGGGCTGGCGCGAGATCGATCCGATCAGATCGACGTAAGCGTGGTTGTCCCAGACCGTGACCTTCCCCATCCCGTTGAGCAGCATCTGGTTGGAGTCCGGCAGCGAGCCGTTGGCGTACATCGACGAATTGACGCCGACAGTCAGGTTCCCGCTGACCCTGCCACCCTGCGCATTGAGGCGCACTGACGGATAGATCTGGGTGATCCATTCGGTGCCCGACGCGTTGTGTCCCAGGGAAGCGTTATCGGTGACCGTCTCGGTGAGACGCACCGAGGGCACGATGCTGACCGCCGGCTGCTGCGCCAGCGCCGGCGCCGCCGCCAGCCCAAGCTGGGCACACAGCGCGGCGAGGCGCAGCTTGCGGGTCGCCGGGGCTGCGCAGGGAGCGGGGATCCTCACGCGTTCTCCTTCGGTGCGTGGCCGTAGCCATAGCCGTAGCCATAGCCATAACCGTAACCGTACGAACCGGCGCCCGAATGAAGCGTCTTGTTGAGCAGCATCAGCTTGACCGGGCAGTTCTCGATGGTCGACAGCGCCTGCTTGACCGCCGCCTGGGTCGTCTTGTTCGACTCGACGACCATCACGATCTGCCCCATGTGCGTGGCCAGCACGCGGGACTCGGTGGTCACCAAGAGCGGGGGCGAATCGAACACGATGATCCGGTCGGAGTAACGCTCGGCCAGTTCTTCCAGCAGGTTGATCATTGCATCGCTGGCGAGGAGTTCGGTGGCCCGCGGGTGAGGCGTGCCGGCCGGGAGCAGGCTCAATTTTTCGATGTTGGTGCGGAGCAGCACGTCACCCAGCTTGGTGCCGGGCGTGGTGAGCACATCCATCAGACCCTTTTTGGGCGGCAGACCCAGAATGTTGAGGACCGACGGACGCGAGACGTCGGC
Source organism: Zoogloeaceae bacterium (assembly GCA_015657735.1). Lineage (GTDB taxonomy): Bacteria > Pseudomonadota > Gammaproteobacteria > Burkholderiales > Rhodocyclaceae > Zoogloea. The sequence goes on along the minus strand of SSSX01000441.1, from coordinate 3,023 downwards.
GTCGATCAGCAGCACGGTGTGATCGAGTTCCATCGCCATGCTGATCGCGAGGTTGATCGAGCTGAAGCTCTTGCCTTCGCCCGGCAGCGAACTCGTGATCATGATCAGGTTCGCGTTTTGGATCGCCGACGCACCCTTGCCCTGGACGTTGCGGAGCAACGGACGCTTGATGATGCGGAACTCGTCGCCGATCAGCGAACGCGGCGCGTTGGGCGTCACGATCCCGATGGACTGCAGACGCTCGAGGTCGATCTCGGTATAGCGTGCCGCGGAGGGCGGCGTGCCGGGCGCAGGCTGCGCCGGCGCTGCGGCCACGGCCGCAGCAAGCGCCTCGGTGACGGGCGCCTGCCGGACCGGCTGTTCGCCGAAGGCCGACGCGGGGGCGGCAGCCGGAGTTGCCACCGGGGCTGCCTTGATCTCCTCGGCCACCGGCTCCGCGTCGACGGGCGCGGCGGTGGCTTTCTGGAGTTGCTCGAGCCGCTCGACTGCTTTTTCAATAATGCTCATGTTCGCCTCTTACCCCATCCTGGCCAGCAGCAGCCACACAGTCATTGCGCCAAACATGCCGACCAGGGCACCGACGCCTCCCAGGAACGCGATCTTCCCGCGCCGCTGGGTCCGCTGCCGATCGGGATCGGCAATCATGCTGACCCCGCCGAGAACGGCCAGCCCGGTCACTTCACGCAGCACCTGGGTGTCCGCGAAGGTCGGCCGGATCTGGCTCAACAGCAGCGACACCAGCGCGCCGACCAGCAGCGCCACGACGCCGGCGCCGGGCATCAGCAAAAGGCGATTGGGCGCCGACGGCTTGCTCGGCACGGTCGGCGGATCGATCAGACGGAAATCCGCGACGCCCGAAGTGGCACCCATTTCGACGGCCATCGTGGCCGACTCGCGGCGCGCCACCAGCGCGTCGTAGTTCTTCTTGTTGACGTCGTAATCGCGGTTGAGCTGCGTGAATTCGGTCTCGAGCTGCGGTAGCGTGCGCGACGCCGCGCCGAGCTGGGCCAGCCGCGACTCGTACTCCGAAACCCGCGCATGCAGCGACGCGACGTTGGCCTCGGCCTCGGCAAGCGACAGTTTCATCTGCTGGAACACCGGGTTGGCATTGGCCGACGGCGCCACCGCAGCCCCCGCCGACGCCGACGCCGCCGCGGCCTTGCGGCGGGCCTGGATTTCCTGCGTCTTCTGAGCCTCGAGCTCCTCGATGACCTTCCGCGTGCCCACGACGTCCGGGTGGCGGTCGGTGTACTTCAGCAGCATGCCGTCGAGGTTCTTCTTCATCGCCTCGATGCGGCCATCGAGCTCCGGCACCGGCACCGCGGCCAGCGACGCGCTGGACATCTTCTCCGGCAGCACCACGGTTTCTTCGCCGGAGAACTGGCGACGCAGCGAATCGCGCGAATTCTCGGCCTCACGCAGCGCGAGCTTGGCCTGATTCAGCTGCTCGCTGACTTCGGTCATCTTCCGGAAGTAATCCTGGCCGCCGGTGCCCATCGTGTTCATGTTGCGCAGCTTGTATTCCTTCAGACGGTTCTCGGCATCGATCAGCTTCTGTTCGTAGGCCTTGATCTGCTCCTCGATGAAGCGCCGCGCGGTATCCGAATCCTTGCGCTTGTCGCCCAAGCCCGATTCGACGAAGATCGACACCATCGACTGCACCACGCGCTTGGCCCGGTCGCGATCGGTGTCGGTGTAAGCCAGCGTGTAGATGTTGTCGCGCCCCGCCTCGCGGATCTGCAGCGACTTGGTGACCGCCAGAACGAGCGCTTCGCGGTCTTCCTTGGTCTTTGCGGTGAGGTCCAGATCCGCCATGCGGATCAGCTTCTCCACATTGGGACGGCTGATCAAGGTGCGACTGAGGATGTTGATCTGCTGATCGACGTTGGGCTGGACCGCCAGACCGGACATCAGCGGCTTCAGGATCGACTGGGTATCCACATAGACCCGCGCCGACGATTCGTAGCGGTCGGGCAGCAAATAGACAACCGCGGCGACGATCGGCCCCACGATCCACGCGGCCGCCAGACCCCACCAGCGGTTCAGCCACATGCCGCGGAGGATCACCGACAACTGTCTTAATATGTCTTCCATTGGGAAATTCCGAAAGCGCCCTCCGGGATGGGCCCGGAGGGTAGATCAAGAGAATGGAATGGTCAGAACCAGCTCTGGGGGATGATCAGCACATCGCCCGGCTTCATTTCGACGTTCGCCGAAACGTCGCCGCGCCTGGTCAGATCCTTGAGACGGACGGTGTATTGCTTGTTACCCTCGGAAGTACGCAGCAGCGTCGCACGATTGCCGTCGGCAAAGTCGGTGAGTCCCCCAACGGCGATCATCACGTCGAGGACCGACATCTTCTGGCGGTACGGCAGGGTCTGCGGCTTGGCGGCCTCACCCATGACCCGGATCTGCTGCGAATACGGACCGACGAAACCGGTGACGATGACCGTCACGACCGGATCGCGGATGTACTTGCCCAGGGCCTGTTCGATTTCCCGGGCCAGCGTGCTCGGATCGCGACCCGACGCGGGCAGATCCTCGACCAGCGGCGTCGTGATCTTGCCGTCCGGCCGGACCGGCACCGACATCGACAGTTCGGGATTTCGCCAGACAACGATATTGACATTGTCGCCGGGGCCGATCAGGTAGTTGTAATCGGACAGCTCGGCCGTGGCCGGGGCTTGCGGGTAGCTGGTCGCACAGCCCGCCAGACCGGCCACGGAGCATGCCAGCAGACCCATCGTCAAAATGCGTTTCATAAGGTACTTCCCCTGGATACGGCCGAAGTTCAGCCTTTGAATGATAACGAGCGGATATTACGGCAGCCCGTGCCCACGCCCGGAGAAAAACGTCACGACGCCCCAAAAAGGGCACATGACTTTGCCATCAAGCAAGCTGAATATCCCCGCCGGCATCCATCCGGCGGAAATGATGCCCGCCCCGACCGGGCGGCTAGAAAGACAGGCGCGCCTCGGTATAGACGCGATCCCGATCGGCATAGCGCCCGAACAGGCCGGACG
>SSSX01000440.1 GCA_015657735.1 Zoogloeaceae bacterium | reverse complement strand
GCGCCGAGGTGGATCACGCTGGTCGATGCCGAGACGGAGTCCTACGACTTCACCGCCCGATCGGTCCGGATCGAAGCGGCGGGTACGCGCATCGCGGTGCAGTTCGAGGGCGCCGAGAAGACCATTGCCGGCAAGTCGCACCTGCTTTTCGCGGCCTGGCCGTCGTCGGCGCGCAAACCCTGCAAGCGGAGCGACAAGTACGCGCGGAGCGGCTGCCGCCGTGACGGCTATGTGCTCGGCAGCGCTGCCGGCATCGCGTCGATTGCCGCCTATCCGGGCCTGGAAACCGTCGGATACCGGAACGGCGACGTGGCCGAGCGCTGGATCGTCGAACGTTTCCGCTGACTCCCGGCCGTGGCCGAGATCGTGCTGCTCGTGCTGTGGCTGCGGATGGCCGCCTGTGCCGTGCTGGGACTGGCCTTCCGGCGCGGCCGGTGCCGCGCTTCCGCCCGCGGCGCGGCGCGGCCCGGCGTCGCGGTGGTCATCCCGGCCTTCAACGAGGCCTGCAACATCGGCGGCACCTTGGCGTCGCTGCGGTCCCAGGTGCCGCCGCCGGCGGAGATCGTGGTCGTCGACGACGGGTCCACCGACGCCACCGCCGTGCTGGCCCGGCGCAGCCTGACCGGCTTCGGGCCGGGCCGGGTGATCGTGTTGCCGGCCAATCTGGGCAAGGCCGAGGCGCTCAACGCCGGTATCCGCGCAACGCATTGCGAGCTCGTCCTGACCCTCGACGCCGATACGCGCCTTGCCCCTGGCGCGCTGGATGCCGCGCTGGAAACGCTCGAGGCCCGGCGGGCCGATGCCGTCGCGTTTCATGTGGACGTGGACAATGCCGCAACATGGCTGGGCGGCCTGCAGCGGCAGGAATATCTCGCCGCCCTGAATTTCGAGCGCGCCGGCCAGGATGTCGTCGGCGCCATTTCGATCCTGCCCGGCGCCGCGACGCTGTTCCGGCGCGCGGTGCTGCTCGATCATCCCTTTTCGGCGCGCACCCGCACGGAGGATGCCGATCTCAGCCTTGGCCTGGGGCGCCGGGGCCTGCGTCTGGCCCTGGCCGACGGGGCGGTGGCGGCCACCGTCGTGCCGGCCAGCGGGCTCGCGCTGGTCCGGCAGCGCGTACGCTGGATCGCCGGGCACCTGCAGTGCTGCGCCGTGCATGCCCGCGGGCCTGAATCGGCCGGCCGGCTCTTTGGGCTGCTGACCTTTCCCAATTTCGTCATGGCGACGCTGTCGCTGCCCTGCGCGTCGGTCGCCATGGCGGCGATCTGGGCGACCGGGCCGACCGCCTTCCTCGGCTTCACCTGGGGCCAGGCGGCGCTCGCCTCCGGCGTGCTGATCTACGTTCAGCGGGCGGGTGCGTGGCTGCTCGGCGGCCGGCGCCGCGCCTCGTTTGCCTGTCTGGTGCTCGAGCCCTGGGTGACGAGCGTCGTCGCGACGGTTTCCTTTGCTGCCGCGCTGGGCTGGCTGGTGCGTGCCCGAGGCGCGCGCCGGGTGTCGCGCCATCCGCGGCGCGCCGGCTGAGTCGCCGTCCGGCGAGTGCTGGCGCAGCGGCCGGCCGCCACTACAATGGCCGCTGTCTATCGCCCATCCTCGAGAATCGCCATGGAAGCCACCACCCGCATCGTCCTCGTCACCGGCGCCACGATGGCCAAGCCGGACCCGGAAACCCATCTGCTGGTCGCCGCGCTGGCGCGGATCGGCGTCGAGGCGGTGGTCGCCCCGTGGGACAGCCCCGAGGACTGGGCTGCCTATCCGCTGGTCGTGGTGCGCACGCCGTGGGATTACTTCCGGCGCCTGCCGGAGTTCCTCGCCTGGGCCGAGCGGACCAGCCGGCTCACCGCCTTCGTCAATCCGCTGGCGGTGATCGACTGGAACAGCCACAAGGAATACCTGCGCGAGCTGGCCGCCAGCGGCATCGCGACGGTGCCGACGCTGTGGCTGGCGCGCGGCGCGACGGATGGCGTGGCGCAGTTGCGGGCGAGCGGCTGGCGCGAGGTGGTCGTCAAGCCGGCGGTGTCGATCGGCGCGATTGGCGCGCTGCGCGCGGCGGCGGCCGACCCGGCCTGCGAGGCGCACCTCGAGGCGCTGCTGGCGGGCGGCGACGTGCTGGTGCAGCCCTTCATCCCGAGCGTCGCCGCCGACGGCGAGGTGTCGCTGATCTATTTCGGCGGCCGCTTCTGCCACGCGATCCGCAAGCGGCCGGCGGCCGGCGACTTCCGCGTGCAGGACATGTACGGCGGCACGGTCCATGCCTATGCGCCGGCGGCCGACGAGATCGGGCTGGCCAGCGTGGCGCTGGCCGCCACGCCGGCGCCGACCGTCTATGCGCGCGTGGACCTCGTCCGTCTGCCCGACGGCCGGCCGGCGGTGATGGAGCTGGAATTGATCGAGCCGGAGCTGTTCCTCGGCGCCACGCCGGATGCGGCGCTGCGCTTCGCCGAAGTGCTGCGCGATTACGCCGGTTAGCGCGGCTGCAGGCGCCGGACGGCGTCGAGGTTGCGGCGGATGCGCGGATCGTCGGGGGCGAGTTCGGCGGCGCGGCGCAGTTCGGTTTCGGCGCCGTTCCAGTCCTTCCGTTCGCCGGCCAGCAGGCCGAGGGCGAAGTGCAGTTCGGCCGGGCGCGTGGAGGTGGCGATGCCGTCGCGCAGCACGCGGGCCGCGGCGTCGGGCTGGTCGGCGGCCAGCAGGCGGGCGAGGCCGAGGCGGGCGGCGTTGGCGCTGCGCTCCTGGGCGATGGCGCGGCGGTAGTGGCGCTCGGCCGCGGTGGGGTTGCCGAGGTCGATGTGGAGCAGGGCCAGGTTGATCTGTGCGCTGGGCATGTCGGCCATCGCCTGCTGGGCGGCGATGAATTCGTCGAGGCCGCGACGGCGCAGCGCGAGCTGGTCGGCCGACAGCAGTCCGTCGGGTAGTCCGGCGAGGCCGCGGGCGGCGGCGATGCGGACCGCGCGGAGCGGGTCGGCCAGCAGCGCCGGCAGGTGGCTCAGCCGCTCGGCGGGCGGGCGCGCGGCGAGGGCCGCCGCGGCGGTGCTGCGCACCACCGGATCGGGGTCGGCATAGGCCGCTTCCGGCGGACGGCCGCCGAGCCCGGCCAGGGTTTCGATGGCGGTGGCGCGGACGATGGCGTTGTGCTGCGGGTCGGCCGCCAGCGCGGCGAGGCGGGCGCCGGCGCCGGGCTCGCCGCGGCGCGCGGCGGCGAGGATTTCACCGGAGTGTTCGGGGCGGTGGCGCGGGCCGTGGTGCTCGTCGATGGCGGCCGCGGCCCAGCCGGCGGGGCGGTCGGCGTGGCAGCCCTGGCAGGCGTCGGGGGCGCCGGTCCGGCGCGTGAGGTCGGGACGCGGGATGCGGATCGCGTGGTCGCGGCGGCCGTGGACGACCATGTAGTCGCGGCTCGGCATGTGGCAGTCGACGCACTGGCTGCCGGGCTGGCCGGTGGCGTGAAAGTGGTGCTGCGGCGCGTCGTAGCGCTTGGCCTGCAGGCCGGGGAAGCGCGGATCGGGCGTCTCGCCATGGCAGCGCACGCACAGTGCGTTGCCGTCGGCGCGCAGCCGGCCGGCGTGGGGGTCGTGGCAGTCGCTGCAGGCGACGCCGGCCTGGTACATGCGGCTCTGGCGGAAGGAGCCGTATTCGAAGACTTCGTCGAGCTGCTGGCCGTCAGGCTGATAGAGGCCGGTGCGCAGGTTGTCGGGGATGTAGTTGTCGAGGAAGGGCTGGCCGGGGACCGCGTCTTCGACGAGGCGGGTGCGCCGGGCGTGGCAGGCGGCGCACTGGTCCACCTGGCCGTGGGCGTGCCCGAGGGCCCGGTTGGCGGTGGGCGTCGGCGCGCCGTCGTGGCGGCGGGCGCTGTCGGCATGATCGCGGCCGGGGCCGTGGCAGGCCTGGCAGCCGACGTGGGGGGCGGTGTAGCGGGTGCGGTAGCGGTCGCCGGCCTCGTCGTAGCCCTTGCGGTAGGCGGTGGTGTGGCATTCGCCGCACATCAGGTTCCAGTTCTGGTAGCGGCCGCTCCAGTGCAGTGGCGAGCCGGGCGCGAAGGCGTCGTCGGGGTGGAGCGAGAACCACTGGCGGCGGACGGTATCCCAGGCGATGTCGAAGGCCTGCAGGCGGCCGCCGGGCAGCGGCAGCAGCACCTGCTGCAGCGGCCGGAGGCCGAACGCGTGAGTGACCGGAAACTCGGCCGGGCGGCCGTCGGGGCCGTCGGTGCGCACGTAGAGACGGGCGTCGCGGCGCAGGAAGGTGGCGCTGTGCGGCGCGGCACCGAAGCGCGCGCCGTCGAAGTCGCCGAGGACGCGGGCGGGGCTGGCCGGCTGCATCGCCAGATCGTGCTTGGAGCCTTGCCAGGCCGCCGCCTGCCGGGGGTGGCAGGCGGCGCAGGCGCTGTCGGCGATGTAGCCGGGGCGGGCTTCGGCGCGCGGCGGCGCGGCGCCGGCCGGGAGCGCCGCCAGCGCGAGCAGCGCGCCCAGGATGCGGTGCAGCCAGCCGCGCATCGACCGCGCTCCGGGCTTACTGTGCAGCGCGCGGCTGCATCTTCACTTCGATCGACAGGTCGTCGTAGTACTTGGCGCCGTTGCTGTAGCCGGGCCGGTTGGCGAGATTGTCGATTTCCAGCGTGCCGGTTTCGGCGACGTAGCGCTTCCAGTCGGCGACCAGCTCGGTGAGCTTGGCGGGGTTCTTCGCGGCGAGGTTGCGGCTCTCGGAGCGGTCCTTGGCGATGTTGTAGAGCTCCCAGTCGCCGGTGCCCCACGGCTGGTTGGCGTACACGATCTTCCAGTCGCCCTTGCGCAGCGCCTTGCGGCCGCCGAGTTCCCAGCCGACCGGCTCGTCCTTGCCGCGCACCAGCTTGGCCTTGCCCTGCAGGTAGGGCAGCATCGACTTGCCGCGCAGCGGCAGCACCTCGCGGTCGTTGTAGCGGGTGCCCGGGTGGTGGGTGCCGGCCAGCTCGTAGATCGTCGGGGCGATGTCCATCACGTGGGCGAATTCGCGTTTGACGGTGCCGCCGTTGATGCCCGGGCCCCAGGCGATGGCCGGCACCGAGATGCCGCCTTCGTACATGAACGACTTGTACATCTTGAACGGGGTCATGCCGACCTGCGCCCAGCCCGGGCCGTATTCGGCGAAGGAGCCGGGCCGGCCGATGTTGGCGGTGCTGTTGTCCATGTCCTTGTGGATCCACTCGCGGGTGCGCGCCACGTCGTACACCGAGTTGCCGTCGGCGCCGTTGTCGGACATGAAGAACACGAAGGTGTTGTCGAGTTCGCCCTTCTCCTTGAGATAGGCCAGCACGCGGCCGATCTGGCGGTCCATGTTCTCGATCATCGCCGAGTACACCGCCATGCGGCGGGCTTCGGAAGCCTGCTGTTCCTTGGTCAGGCTGTCCCATTTCGGCCAGCTCGGGTGGCCTTCGTAAACCGGGGTGCCGGCGCTGAGCAGGCCGAGCTTCTTGAGGCGCTCGACGCGTTCCTTGCGCAGCGCCTCGTAGCCGTCCTTGTAACGGTTTTCGTACTTGGCGATGTCTTCGTCGGGGGCGTGCAGCGGCCAGTGCGGCGCGGTGAAGGCGAGGTAGCCGAAGAAGGGCTTGCCGGAGCCTTCGCCGCTCTTGATGTATTCGAGGAGCTTGTCGGTGAAGGCCTGCGACGAGTAGAAGCCGTCGCGCGGAATGTCGATCGCCTTGCCGTTCTCGCGGTAGATCGCCTTCGGCGGCTTGGCCGGGTCGACGGCCACGATGCCGCCCTGGTCGCCCCAGTGGCTGGCGCCGCCCATCACCATCGCGTAGGACTGCTCGAAACCGCGGCTGGCCGGGCTGAACTGTTCGGCGACGCCCAGATGCCACTTGCCGGCCATCGCGGTGCGGTAGCCGGCGTCCTTCAGCACCTGCGCCATCGGCACCACGCGGTCGTTGAGGTTGCCCTCGTAGCCGGGTTTGCCGCGCTGTTCGGGGGTGATCAGCTCGGCCATGTCGCCGAAGCCGACGAGGTGGTTGTCGCTGCCCGACATCAGCATCGCGCGGGTCGGCGAGCAGAACGGCGAGGCGTAGAAGCTGGTCATCTTGGCGCCGGTGGCGGCCAGCCGGTCGAGGTTGGGGGTGGCGACTTCGGCGCCGTAGGCTCCGATGTCGGTGTAGCCGAGGTCGTCGGCGACGATCAGCAGGATGTTGGGGCGCTTGGCCGGTTCCGGCGCTGCCTGGGCGGCGAAGGGCAGGGCGAGGAGGGGGGCGCACAGTCTGGCGAGGCGTGTCGCGCGGGGCTTGGTCATTGCGTGTCTCCGTGGTTTTGTCGTTCCGGCCGTGGTCGGTGCCGGGCATCAGGATAGTTGCACGCAGTCTCGAGATTTGCTTTTCGAGATGAGGTCCGTTTCATTCCACGGAACGTTTTTCGGGGCTGGCGTCGGCCGCGGCGGCGATCGCGGCGGCGGTTTCCTGCATGTCGGC
>SSSX01000439.1 GCA_015657735.1 Zoogloeaceae bacterium | reverse complement strand
GATCAGCAGCCGCAGGGTGCGCATTCATGCGCACGCGTTGCGACCTGACCGGAACCGTCGACGCTGCTGATGCCCACGCGATGTCCATGCCATCCGCCATTACGCGTGCGCATAAATGCGCACCCTACGCGTCTGCGCGGTCATTGCTGCCGGACTTGTGTTCCCACAACGCCCGGATGGCTGTCCTGATCTCTGGAGCATCGATCTGCTGCAGCAGGGCTTCGAGCGTCGGCTCGTCGAGCGATTGCAGCAGGGCTCCGATATCCGGTTCGCCTGCCTCGCCTGATTCCTCAGCCGCCGGCGGCTCCGGCAGATTCTCGCCCCGCGCCTGCGCCAGCACGCTTTCGAATTCCGGCAACACCACCGCCCGCCCGTCGAGCCGGCATTGCGCGTCGTCGAGTTCGCCGCGGCGGCGTTCGTAGCCGGTTTCGTCGATGAGCTGGCGGGCGGCAGCGAGGGCGGTGCGGTCGTCGAACAGCCGGGCGCGGTGCAGATGCACGTCGGCCAGATGCAGCTTCATGCCGCCGCGTTCGGCGATGCGTTGCGCCTCATCGAGATCGGCGCGGGCGGCATCGGCATCGGCGTTGAGCGCATGCACGCAGGCGCGGGTGAGCAGGCCGCGGACGATCATTTCTTCGTCACCCGCCTTGCGCAGCCCGTCGACGGCCTGCCCGGCAGCCATCGTGGCCGCCTGCAGCGCCGCCGCGGCCGCTTGCGGATCGCTCGCCGCCAGCAGCCGCGAGCGGTACAGCGATACGCGCGCCTGCGTCAGGTGGTCGAGGGCGATGCTGAGCGGGTCATTGGCACGTTGCGCCCACGCCAGCGTCTGCGCCGCCCGCGCCTCGACCGCCTGCAACTCGGCCAGCCGCTCCAGGCGCTGCGCCGCCTCGACCGCCGCCCCCGTCCCGGCCGCCCACGCCGTGCGCTCGGCGCTCTGCAGCAGCGCGTCGCAGTACTGAAAGCCTTGCAGCGAGTACAGCCGCGGGTACTGGGGCTGCCCTTGCCCCTGCAGCGCCTCCGCTTCGGCAAAGCCCGACAGCGCCGCCGCCGTCTCGCCGGCCTGCTGCCGGGCCTCGGCGAGCGTCGTGCGTCTACGCATGCGCTGAGACCACTCGCCGCTGGCGTCGGCGTGGCGCACCGCGGCTTCACCCGCCGCGATCGCCGCCCTCAGCGCGCCGAGCGTCTGCTGCAGTTCGCTGAGGTTGCTGGCGG
>SSSX01000438.1 GCA_015657735.1 Zoogloeaceae bacterium | reverse complement strand
TCGAGCATCGACACGATGCGCCGGCCGGCGGATTCGGCCGCCACCTTCTTGAGCTGCTCGGTGGCCCAGATGTAGTCAGACTCGACGAGGCCCAGCGAACCCATGTCGTCCTCGTAGTGGGCGTCGAAACCGGCGGAAATGAACAGCATTTCCGGCGCGTGGTTGCGCAGCGCCGGCATCCAGATGTCGGTCACGATCTCCCGGAAGACGTCGCCCCGCGTTCCGGCCTTGACCGGCACGTTGACCATGTTCGGCGCCGGATTGTCGGCACCGCTGTACGGGTAGAACGGGTGCTGGAAGATGCTGACCATCAGCACCCGCGGATCGTCCTTGAAGATGTTCTCGGTGCCGTTGCCGTGGTGCACATCGAAATCGACCACCGCGACGCGGGACAGGCCGTGTTCCTCGAGGGCATGGCGGGCGGCGATGGCCACATTGTTGAAGAAGCAGAAACCCATCGCCTTATCGGCCTCGGCGTGGTGGCCGGGCGGGCGGATCGCGCAGAAGGCGTTTTCGGCCTCGCCGGACATCACGAGGTCGGTGGCGAGGATGCCGGCACCGGCCGAGCGCAATGCAGCCTTCATCGAACTGGGGCACACCGCGGTGTCGGGGTCGAGGTGGCGGATGCCGTGTTCGGGCACGCTGGCCAGCAACTCCTCCACGTGCTCGCGGGGATGGGCGCGGGCGACCTGCTCGACGCTCGCCAGCGGGGCGTCGTGGAAAGCCAGATACATATCGAGGCCGGCGGCGATCAGGCGATCGTTAATCGCCGCGAGCCGCTCCGGCGACTCGGGGTGATGGGCGCCCATGTTGTGCAGCCAGCAGTCTCGGTGCGTGATGAATGCGGTACTCGTCATAAACTCTCCCCTGCCCTCTCGCAGAACGTTCCGTCGATTTTCGCTGCGCAGACCCAGCGCGGGCCCGCACGGCGCATGCTGTTGTGGAATCATTATCCACTTAACCCGCGCCCGAAAAAAGCCTTCGCCATGCCGACCCACCTCGCCCGCCGCCTCACCGACGCCGCCAGCCGCATCGTTCTCGGCAAGGAACACGCGGTGCGCCTCGCCCTCGCCTGCGTGCTCGCCCGCGGCCACCTGCTGATCGAGGACATTCCCGGCGTCGGCAAGACGACCCTCGCGCATCTGCTGGCGCGCCTGCTCGGGCTGCAGTTCCAGCGCATCCAGTTCACCAGCGACATGCTGCCGGCCGACATCATCGGCGTGTCGGTGTTCGACCAGCGCGAGGGCGCCTTCCGCTTTCACCCCGGACCGCTGTTCGCCCAGCTGCTCCTCGCCGACGAGATCAACCGCGCGACGCCGAAGGCCCAGAGCGCGCTGCTCGAGGCGATGGAAGAGCGCCAGGTCAGCGCCGAAGGCCAGACCTGGCCGCTGCCCGAGCCGTTCTTCGTGATTGCCACCCAGAATCCGACCGACCAGATCGGCACCTTCCCGCTGCCCGAGAGCCAGCTCGACCGGTTCCTGATGCGCCTCTCGCTCGGCTACCCGGACCGCGCCGCCGAACGCGCGCTGCTGGCCGGCGAAGACCGTCGCGCACTGCTCGCCCGCCAGCCGGCCGCGCTGCAACCCGGCGAACTCGACACCCTGTTCGCGGCGACCCGCGCGGTGCATGTCGGCCCGCGCCTGCTCGACTACGTCCAGGCCCTGCTCGCCGAAAGCCGCAGCGGCGCCGGCTTCGCCCTCGGCCTGTCGCCCCGCGCCGGCCTCGGTCTGCTCGCCGCGGCGCGGGCGTGGGCGCTGCTGGCAGGCCGCGACCACGTGCTGCCGGAAGACGTGCAGGCGGTGCTGCCGGCGGTCGCCGGCCATCGGCTGCGGCCGGCCGACGACGCGCCGGTGCCGCCCGAACGCCTCGTGCGACGCCTGATCGAAGCGGTCGCCCTGCCCGGATGAAGCGTCCCGCCGGCCTGCGCGCCCGCCTGCAGCGCTGGCTGTTCCGCGTCGGCGGACCGGAAGCGGCGCCGATCCGCCTCGGCCAGCGGCGCATCTTCGTGCTGCCGACGCGCTTCGGGCTGGCCCTCGGCGTGACGCTGCTGACCATGCTGCTGGCCTCGATCAACTACGCCCTTGGTCTCGGCTTCGCGCTGACCTTCCTGATCGGCGGCATCGCCTGGATCAGCATCCACCACGCCTTCCGCAATCTGGTCGACCTGACCGTCGCCCCGGGCCGCAGCGAAGCCGTGTTCTGCGGCGAGCCGGCGCGCTTCGGCATCGTGCTCGGCAACCCGGCGCTGCGGGCGCGGGTCGGCCTCGAAATGTGGCCGAGCGCCACCCCGGCGGCGCGGACCGCACCGTTCGACATTCCGGCTGCCGGCGGCACGACGCAGGCCATCGCCGTCGCCACCACCACCCGCGGCTGGCTGCCGCTGCCGCGCTTGACCCTCGAGACCCGCCACCCGCTCGGCCTGATCCGCGCCTGGAGCCTGTTCCAGCCCGACCAGCGCTGCCTGGTCTACC
>SSSX01000057.1 GCA_015657735.1 Zoogloeaceae bacterium | reverse complement strand
TCGGCCTGACCGATGAAATCTTCATCAAGCCGAAGCGCAAGGAGACCGAGGATTACATCACCGGGCGTTTCGGCTGAGCGCCAGGCGTTGCAGAAAGCGAAGAGGGCTGGCAGTCGCCAGCCCTCTTTTTTTGACCACGGCCGGCGGGCGCGATAAACTCAACAGATTTTACTGCGGTGCTCACGGTGCGGAAGAAGCTGGTAGTCGGAAACTGGAAGATGAACGGCAGCCTCGCGCGGAATGCCGCGCTGCTGGCTGGGTTGAAGGCATGCGACGAATCCGCGGTCGATATCGTCGTGTGTCCGCCGTATCCTTATCTGGCGCAGGCGACGGATGCGCTTCAAGCCACGCCGATCGCGGTCGGCGCGCAGAATCTCAGCGCCTATGTCGAGGGCGCGTATACCGGCGAAGTGAGTGCAGCGATGCTCGTTGATGTCGGCTGCACCTGGGTGATTGTGGGGCATTCCGAGCGCCGCCACGGTTTTGGGGATACGGATGCGGTGGTGGCCGCCAAAGTGATCGCCGCGCTGGATGGAGGCCTGCGGCCGATCCTGTGTGTCGGGGAAACGCTTGCACAGCGTGAAGCCGGCGAGGCCGAGGCAGTGGTAGGCGCGCAGCTGGACGGTGTTGTGGATGCGCTTGGGGCGGATCGAATGACGTCGCTGGTCGTGGCGTATGAGCCAGTGTGGGCGATCGGCACCGGAAGGACCGCCACCCCGGAGCAGGCGGAGGGTATGCACGTGTTCATTCGATCGTATCTGGCGCATCGTGGCGTCGTGGTCTCCGGTTTGAAAATCCTCTATGGTGGCAGCGTGACGGCAGCCAATGCCGCGCTGCTGTTCGCCAAGCCTGATATCGACGGCGCGCTTGTCGGAGGGGCTTCGTTGGCTGTCGAAAGTTTTTCGTTGATTTGTGCAGCGGCTGCTGCATCCTGAGTTGGAGTATTGGAGAAATTTATGGGTGGTGTCGTATTTTCAATCGTACTGACTGTTCATGTCCTTGCTGGTCTTGGCGTGATTGGCCTCGTGTTGATGCAGCACGGCAAGGGTGCTGACATGGGGGCTGCGTTCGGCAGCGGCGCGTCGGGCAGTCTGTTCGGTTCGTCGGGTTCGGCCAACTTTTTGAGTCGCACGACCGCGGTTCTGGCTGCGGTATTTTTTGTGACGAGTCTGGGTTTGAGTTACCTTGCCAGCGCCAAGGCTCCGGCCTCGAAGAGCGTGATGGAGGGTGTTCCTGCCGCGGCTCCGGTTGCGCCTGTAGATGCGCAGACGGCGCCTGCGAATGACGGTTCGAAGGCGAAGGATATCCCCCGATAACATTAAGCAATGCTTGGCGCTCCGGGGCGATTGCCTTATAATGCGCGGCAACAAACGAACAAGCCGACGTGGTGAAATTGGTAGACACGCTATCTTGAGGGGGTAGTGGCGAAAGCCGTATGAGTTCGAGTCTCATCGTCGGCACCATAAAATAAGCAAGCCGCCCGCAACCTGCGGGCGTTTGCTTGCGGGCAGCGTCAAGCTGTCGATCGGTTGCGGGAGCTCAGGTTATGTTGGAATCTTATTTTCCAGTTCTTGTCTTCATCCTGTTTGCAGCTGCGTTCGGTTTTATTCCCATCATTGCAGGCCGGATTCTTGCTCCGAACAAGCCTGATTCAGAAAAGCTTTCTCCGTTCGAGTGCGGCTTTGAGCCGTTCGAAGATGCGCGGATCAAGTTCGATGTCCGCTACTATCTTCTCGCCATTCTCTTCATTCTTTTTGATCTCGAGATTGCATTCCTTTTTCCGTGGGCGACTATTCTCCGGGAAATTGCAGCCAATGAATCGATCCGCATTTTTGGCTTTTTCGAGATGATTGTTTTTCTCGGCATCCTCTTGCTGGGGTATGTCTACGTTTGGAAAAAAGGCGCTCTCGACTGGGAGTAAGCTCGTCAGCGTAGTTGTGCGAGCAAATCAATTGTTGGCTGAAGGGTGTCTATGAGCATAGAAGGCGTCTTTAAGGAAGGGTTCGTAACCACTTCCCTAGATACGGTAATCAATTGGACGCGCACTGGCTCGCTCTGGCCAATGACCTTTGGCCTTGCCTGTTGTGCAGTCGAAATGATTCATGCGGGCTGTTCCCGCTATGACCTCGACCGATTTGGGGTGGTGTTTCGCCCAAGTCCGCGCCAGTCGGATTTGATGATTGTTGCCGGCACGCTCTGCAACAAGATGGCGCCGGCTCTGCGCAAGGTTTACGACCAGATGTCGGAGCCCCGCTGGGTTATTTCGATGGGGTCTTGCGCAAATGGTGGCGGTTATTACCACTATTCATACTCTGTGGTCCGTGGTTGCGACCGGATCGTGCCGGTTGATGTCTATGTGCCTGGCTGTCCGCCAACTGCAGAGGCGCTGCTTTACGGTATTGTTCAGTTGCAGAACAAGATCAAGCGTAATTGCACAATAGCCCGTTGATGGTCGATTATCATGAGTGAGAAACTAGAGCGCCTCGGTCAATTGCTGACCAGTAAATTCGGTGAGCGGCTCAAGGCTGTGGTCACTGCTTGTGGCGAAGTCACCGCTATCGTTTCGGCTACCGATTATCTTGGCGTCGCCCGAATGCTCCGCGACGATCCTGAGCTTGGTTTTGAGCAGCTCGTTGATCTCTCGGGGCTCGATTATTCGACGTTTTCTGGTGTCAGGCCGGAGAGGCGGTTCGCGGTTTCTGCTCA
The DNA here is from genome assembly GCA_015657735.1 of Zoogloeaceae bacterium. Taxonomy (GTDB): domain Bacteria; phylum Pseudomonadota; class Gammaproteobacteria; order Burkholderiales; family Rhodocyclaceae; genus Zoogloea. Next base: position 18,284 of record SSSX01000057.1, on the reverse strand, counting down.
TCTGCTTTCTGTGAGAAATAATTATCGGCTCCGGCTTCGCGCTTTTGCCGACGATGATTTCTTTCCTGTTCTTGATTCCCTTTGTGATGTCTGGCCTGGCGTGAATTGGTTTGAGCGTGAGGCTTTTGATCTTTATGGCGTCATGTTCAATGGACATCCGGATCTTCGCAGGATTCTTACTGATTACGGATTTGTTGGCTATCCGTTCCGGAAAGACTTTCCGATATCGGGATACGTCGAAATGCGTTACGACCAGGAGCTTGGTCGCGTGGTCTATCAGCCGGTTACCATTGAGCCGCGCGAAAATACGCCGCGGATCGTGCGTGACGAGAATTATGGGGACGTAGGCCATGGCTGAAATTCGTAACTACACAATCAATTTTGGTCCTCAGCACCCTGCCGCACATGGCGTATTGCGCCTCGTCCTCGAACTGGACGGTGAAGTTGTAGAGCGTGCGGATCCGCATATTGGCCTGCTGCATCGCGGCACCGAGAAACTTGCGGAGACCCGTACTTGGATTCAATCCGTGCCGTACATGGATCGTCTCGACTACGTGTCGATGATGTGTAATGAGCACGCCTATTGCATGGCTATCGAACGCCTGCTTGGTCTCGAAGTACCGCTACGGGCTCAGTATATTCGAGTGCTTTTTGACGAAGTTACTCGTATCTTGAATCACCTTCTCGCCGTCGGTACTCACGCACTGGACATCGGTGCGATGACCATGGTGCTCTATACCTTCCGCGAGCGGGAGGATCTCATGGATGCTTACGAGGCGGTGTCTGGGGCACGGATGCACGCTGCCTATTATCGTCCAGGTGGTGTCTATCGCGATCTTCCGGACCAGATGCCGCAGTACGAAGTCTCGAAATGGAAGAACGCCAAGACTGTCGCTGAGCTGAACGAGAACCGCCAAGGTTCACTCCTTGATTTTCTCGAGGATTTTGCCAATCGTTTCCCGAAGTATGTGGACGATTATGAAACCCTTTTGACAGACAATCGGATTTGGAAGCAGCGTACTGTAGGTATTGGTGTGGTGTCACCAGAGAAGGCGCTCGCTCTCGGTTTTTCCGGTGTAATGCTGCGCGGTTCCGGTGTTGAATGGGATATCCGCAAGAAACAGCCTTATGAAGTGTACGATCGAATGGATTTCGACATCCCAGTTGGTGTGAAGGGGGACTGTTATGATCGTTATCTGTGTCGGATCGAGGAGATGCGCCAGTCAAACCGCATTCTGAAGCAATGTATTGACTGGCTTCGCAAAAATCCAGGTCCCGTGATATCCGATAACTACAAAGTTGCTCCGCCGTCACGCGCCCGCATGAAGGGCAGCATGGAAGAGTTGATTCATCACTTCAAGCTTTTTACTGAGGGGATGCATGTTCCCCCCGGTGAAGTGTATGCCCCCGTTGAGCATCCGAAAGGGGAATTTGGGGTGTACGCGGTTTCCGATGGTGCTAACAAGCCATACCGGATTAAGCTGCGTTCGCCAGGTTTTGCACACCTTTCGGCAATGGATGAGATGTCGCGAGGACATATGATCGCTGACGTCGTGGCTATTATTGGAACCATGGACATCGTATTTGGAGACGTGGACCGCTAAGCAGCGTTGTTTAGCTATTTCCCCGCCAGATCAACAGCCTGTTGAATGTAGATAGAAAATGCTGAGTCCGGAATCTCTGAAAAAGATTGATCGCGAGGTAGCCAAGTACCCGGCTGATCAAAAGCAGTCTGCGAGCATGTCTGCGTTGAGAATTGCCCAGGAGGAAAAGGGCTGGCTGGCGAACGAGACAATCGAGTTTGTTGCCGATTATCTCGAGATGCCGGCGATAGCGGTGTTTGAAGTTGCGAGTTTCTACAATATGTATGATCTCGCACCCGTTGGAACGCAGAAGATTACCGTCTGCACTAATCTCCCATGTGCTTTGTCTGGCGGCGTTCACGCGGCAGACTACATCAAGAAAAGGCTGGGGATTGATTTCAATGAGACGACGCCCGATGGCAGGTTCACGCTGAAGGAGGGAGAGTGCATGGGGGCTTGCGGAGATGCTCCGGTGCTGCTGGTGAATAACCACCAAATGTGCAGCTGGATGACTGAAGAGAAAATCGATCAACTTCTGGCCGATCTGCAAAAATGACATCGCAAGGGATTATCCTCTCCGGCCTTGATGGAGACCGCACATGGCGTCTCGCCGATTATGTGAAGCGTGGCGGATATGAAGCACTCCGCAAGATCATTGCCGAACAGATTCCGGCCGATCAAATAATCGGAGAAGTCAAGAAATCTGCTCTTCGTGGACGTGGAGGCGCTGGGTTCCCGACGGGGCTGAAATGGAGTTTCATGCCGCGGGCTTTTCCTGGTGCCAAATATCTAGCCTGTAATTCAGACGAGGGAGAGCCCGGGACTTTTAAGGATCGGGACATTCTTCGTTACAACCCGCACACGGTGATCGAAGGGATGATCATTGCTGGGTACGCAATGGGATGTGAACGGGGATATAACTACATTCATGGAGAGATTTTCGAGGTCTATGATCGATTTGAGGAAGCCCTGGCTGAAGCCAGAGAAGCGGGTTTGCTCGGGAAAAATATCCTAGGTTCCGATTTCAGTTTCGATCTCTTTGCCCATCACGGTTACGGTGCGTATATCTGTGGTGAGGAGACTGCTCTCCTCGAGTCTATCGAAGGCAAGAAAGGCCAGCCCCGCTTTAAGCCACCATTTCCTGCCAGCTTTGGGCTTTACGGCAAGCCGACAACGATCAACAACACTGAGACTTTTGCTTCAATCCCATACATCATTCGGGAGGGCGGCGAGGCATTCCTCGCCTTAGGCAAACCGAACAACGGTGGAACTAAGCTTTTCTCGGTGTCGGGTCATGTGAATAAGCCGGGTAACTATGAAATTCCTCTGGGTACGCCCTTCTCGGTGTTACTCGAGATGGCCGGGGGGATGCGGGGTGGTCGCAAACTCAAGGCGGTTATTCCCGGTGGTTCGTCGGCGCCGGTACTGCCCGGCGACGTGATGATGGACTGCACGATGGATTACGATTCCATATCGAAGGCCGGTTCCATGCTTGGGTCCGGGGCTGTGATCGTAATGGATGAAACCACGTGCATGGTGAAGGCTCTTGAGCGCCTGTCCTATTTCTATTTTGAGGAATCCTGCGGTCAATGCACACCTTGCCGCGAGGGTACTGGCTGGCTATATCGCGTAGTTCATCGAATCGAAAATGGGCTGGGGCGCCCTGATGACATGGATCTGTTGAATAGCGTAACCTCGAATATTATGGGGCGCACTATCTGTGCTCTTGGCGACGCTGCTTCGATGCCTGTCCAGAGTTTCGTCAAGCATTTCGGTGATGAATTCGCTTTCCATATCGAACAAAAGAAGTGCCTTGTACCGCCGCAGGTTCAGTACGACGGCAGCAAGATTTACGTAGCGTAGGCTCGACATGCTAGACATCGAAATTGACGGAAAGCAGTTGCAGGTTCCTGACGGTAGTACCGTTATGGAGGCCGCCACAAAGGTTGGCGCCTATGTGCCTCATTTCTGTTATCACAAGAAACTTTCAATTGCGGCGAACTGCCGCATGTGCCTAGTCCAGGTCGAAAAGGCACCGAAGCCGCTCCCAGCTTGTGCGACGCCAGTAACCAATGGGATGAAAGTGTGGACGCATTCCGAGCAGGCGGTGAAGGCACAGAAAGGTGTGATGGAGTTTCTCCTGATCAACCATCCGCTCGATTGTCCGGTCTGCGATCAGGGTGGCGAATGCCAGTTGCAGGATTTGTCAGTCGGCTACGGCGGAGTGCAGTCCCGTTATGAGGAGGAAAAGCGGGTCGTCACCAATAAGAATTTGGGGCCGTTGGTTTCGAGTGACATGACGCGCTGCATCAATTGCACCCGTTGCGTCCGTTTTACAACCGAGATCGCCGGTCTTATGGAACTCGGTCAGGCCTTTCGCGGCGAACACGCAGAAATCATGCCGTTCGTCGAGAAGACGGTAGATACAGAGCTCTCCGGCAATATCATCGATCTGTGTCCCGTCGGTGCGCTGACTTCCAAACCGTTCCGGTTTTCGGCGCGCGCTTGGGAGATGTCTCGCCGCAAGTCAATCAGCCCTCATGACTCCCTTGGCAGTAACTTGGTCGTTCAGGTAAAGCACGACGCAGTGAAGCGCGTGCTGCCGCTTGATAATGACGCGGTCAACGAGTGCTGGATTTCCGACAAGGACAGATTTTCCTACGAGGGCCTCAACGGTCCGGACCGGCTCACGAGGCCCATGGTAAAACAGGGTGGCCAGTGGATAGAGACCGACTGGCAAGTGGCGATGGATTATCTCGTCCAGGGACTGAAATCGATCAAATCGGAACATGGTGCCGATTCGATCGGTGCCCTCGCATCGCCACATTCGACTCTAGAAGAGTTGTATCTGCTGCAGGCTCTCGTGCGTGGGCTGGGGTCTGATAATATTGACTTCCGGTTGCGGCAATCTGATTTTTCAATGGATGGGCTGGGCCGGGGCGCTCCTTGGCTCGGCATGGCTGTAGCCGATATCGCGTCACTCGATCGACTGCTGATTATCGGCAGTTTCTTCCGGAAAGATCATCCTTTGATAGCTCAGCGTGTCCGCCAGGCTGTTAAAAAAGGTCTGAAGGTCAGTGCGGTAAATTCAGCCTTTGACGATTGGCAGCTGGCGATTCAGAACCGTGTAACCGTTAGTCCTGTCGAGATGGTTCGGGCGTTGGGACGGATTGCGAAAGCACTCGCTATCGAAACCGGCAAGGCGTTGTCTGAATCTTTTGCTGAGTCTCTAGCTGGTATTGAGATCGATGAGGGCTCCAAATCTCTGGCAGTCAGTATCGCCTCCGGTCGCCGCGTCGCCGTCTGGCTCGGCAACCAGGCTGTGCAGCACGCCGAGGCCGCGAAGCTTCATGCACTGGCGCAGGAGATTTCCCGTCTTTCTGGTGCGAGCCTTGGTGTATTGGGTGAGGCAGCCAATAGCGTTGGCGGTTATTTGGCAGGAGCGCTGCCGAATGTTTCCGCTAATGGGCTGAATGTTGCGCAGATGCTCGCAGCGCCATTGCGCGCCTATCTGCTTCTTGGGCTCGAACCAGAACTGGATCTCGCCGATCCTGTTTCCGCCAGAAAGGTTTTTCAGGGCTCGGAGATGGTTGCAGTGTTCAGCGCCTTCAAATTCGAGGGCGCGTTGGAGTACGCCGACGTGATGTTGCCCATTGCGCCGTTCACCGAAACTGCCGGTACCTTTGTGAATTGTGAGGGGCGCGCTCAATCGTTTCATCCTGTTGTGAAAAGTACAGGAGATTCTCGCCCCGCATGGAAAGTTCTGAGGGTGCTTGGAGAAGGGCTTGGGCTCGAGAAGTTTGGGTACGAGATGATTGACGAGGTGCGCGCGAGCGTGCTTGGCGCAAATATGGCAGTTGATCCAGTCAACCTCGACTGTGGTATTGCTGAAGTCCCTGTCAATATCGATAGGAATACGTCAAACGTTCTGCAGCGTATCGCCGACATCCCAATCCACTTTGCGGACCCTCTGGTGCGCCGTTCGCCGCCGTTGCAGGCGACAAGCGATGCGGAGGTGCCTCGCGCCCGAGTTCATGCGAACACAATAGCCATGCTTGGGCTTGGCAATGGTATTGAGGTACGTGTGAAGTCGGCAAGGGGAGAAGCAAAGGTGAGGCTGTCTGAGGACAACGATGTAGCTGAAGGCTGTGTCCGGCTTGCCGGCGCCCATCCGCTAACAGCGGGGCTCGGTAGCCTTCATGGAGAAGTCAGTTTGGAGCGTGCTTGATGGATGCCTTTATCGAACCTGTTGCGCAGTTTTTTGGTGGGGCGTGGCCGTTGGTATGGTCCCTCCTGAAAATCATTGGCATTATTGCTCCGCTGTTCCTGTGTGTAGCCTATCTGACACTGGCAGAACGAAAAGTCATCGGGTACATGCAGGTTCGGATCGGGCCGAACAGAGTTGGTCCTTATGGGCTTCTCCAGCCGATCGCTGACGGCGTGAAGCTGCTGCTCAAGGAAATCATTGTTCCGTCTGGCGCGAATAAGGGTCTTTTCATTATTGGTCCGATTCTTGCGCTTGGCCCCGCACTCGCAGCATGGGCTGTGGTGCCCTTCAGTGAAGGTTGGGTTGTCGGCAACGTGGATGCGGGGCTGTTGTTTCTGCTGGCCATTACGTCAGTTGAAGTTTATGGCGTCATAATTGCCGCGTGGGCTTCTAACTCGAAATACGCGTTTCTTGGTGGAATGCGAGCTGCGGCGCAAATGGTTTCGTATGAGATTGCGATGGGTTTCGCACTTGTCTGCGTACTGATGATTTCATCGAGCCTGAACTTAACCGATATCGTCAACAGTCAGGGAAAAGGAAGCTTTGCAGAGTTGGGCCTGGGAGTGTTTAGCTGGAACTGGCTTCCGCTATTGCCGATGTTTGTAGTTTATTTGATTTCAGGTATTGCGGAAACCAACCGTGCACCCTTTGACGTCGTAGAAGGAGAGTCGGAGATCGTTGCCGGTCACATGGTCGAGTATTCAGGGATGGCGTTTGCACTTTTCTTCCTAGGCGAATACGCGAACATGATCCTCATTTCAGCGTTGACGTCTATTCTGTTTTTAGGTGGGTGGCTTTCTCCGGTCGGTTTTCTGCCTGATGGCTTCATCTGGCTGGCTATCAAGACATCGTTCATTCTCTTCCTGTTCCTGTGGTTTCGTGCGACCTTTCCGCGTTTTCGTTACGATCACATCATGCGGCTTGGGTGGAAGGTTTTTATTCCTTTGACTTTGTTTTGGGTGGTTCTTGTTGCTGTCTGGATCATGTCTCCGTTGTCGATCTGGAAGTGAGGGCGTAGAAAATGGGTGCTATGAGGGAGTATGTTGGAAGCCTTTTCCTTAAGGAATTGCTTAAGGGAATGGCGCTGACGGGGCGTCATCTTTTTGCCAGAAAAATCACTGTCCAGTTCCCTGAGGAGAAAACGCCTCAGAGTCCGCGTTTTCGTGGCTTGCACGCCCTTCGGCGGTACCCGAACGGGGAAGAGCGTTGTATTGCATGTAAACTCTGTGAGGCAGTTTGTCCGGCGATGGCGATTACGATCGACTCCGAGCAGCGTGAGGATGGCTCAAGGCGTACTAGTCGTTACGACATTGATTTGACGAAATGCATTTTTTGCGGATTTTGTGAAGAGGCATGTCCGGTAGATGCCATTGTGGAAACCAGGGTGTTTGAATACCACGGCGAGAAGCGAGGCGATCTTTACTATACGAAACAGATGCTGCTTGCTGTAGGGGATCGATATGAAAGTCAGATCGCCAAGGATCGCGAAGTGGAGTCGAGGTACCGCTAACTTCAGTTACGCCGAATAAAGTTTTTTTGCGAGATGCGCTCATGGATTTTCAGACATTAATTTTCTACTTCCTTTCAACGGTGCTTGTACTAGCGTCGCTGAGAGTGATCACCGCGAAGAATCCGGTTCATGCGGCGCTGTTTCTTGTGCTTGCTTTTTTTACCGCTGGTGGGATCTGGATGCTTTTGCATGCGGAGTTTCTCGCCATTGCTCTGGTGCTGGTTTATGTCGGAGCAGTAATGGTGCTGTTTTTGTTCGTTGTCATGATGCTTGACATTAACCTCGAACGCATTCGCCAGGGGTTCTGGAGCTATTTGCCGGTTGGCGCGCTCATCGGAATCTTGATGCTGGTAGAAATGGTGGTTGTTCTAGGAGGACGTTATTTTTCGACGGAAAGCATGCCTCCGCCCAGCGGGTTTGAAAATGGGTATAGCAACACGAAGGAGCTTGGTCGATTGATTTATACGGATTATGTTTATCCGTTCGAACTAGCTTCCATTGTTCTCCTTCTTGCGATGATCGCTGCGGTGGCGCTGACGCTGCGAAAACGGAAAGATGTGAAGAAGGTTGATCCGGCAGTTCAGATTGCGGTCAGGAGAGATGATCGTGTCCGTATAGTGTCGATGAATGCAGAGAAGGAATAACGTCTGCTGGCGGATTGTTAGAGGGGATTTGGATGCTTTCCTTGTCGCATTATTTGATATTGGGTGCAATTCTTTTCGCGATTAGTGTTGTCGGCATTTTCCTTAACCGGAAAAATCTGATTGTGCTACTAATGGCGATTGAGTTGATGCTGCTTGCGGTTAATTTAAATTTCATAGCGTTCTCCTATTATTTGGGGGATGCTGCAGGGCAGATTTTTGTGTTCTTCATATTGACCGTTGCAGCCGCTGAATCGGCAATCGGTCTGGCGATTTTGGTGGCATTGTTCCGTAATCTCCGGACGATTCATGTCGACGATCTGGATAGTCTCAAGGGATAAGGAAGCGTTTCGATGACAGAGATGCAGAAGCTATATCTGTTGGTTCCGCTTGCACCGTTGTTTGGTGCAATGGTGGCGGGGCTGTTCGGAAAATTCGTCGGTCGACGTGGAGCACACGTAATAACGATTTTAGGCGTTGCGGTAGCCTTTGCCGTGTCTGTGCTTGTTTTTTTCGATGTTCAAGCCGGTAATACGTTCAACGGAAAAATTTACACGTGGGCGACTAGCGGTGGGATAAATTTTGAGGTTGGCTTCTTAATCGACACACTGACAGTCATGATGATGCTCGTTGTGACTTTTGTGTCGCTGATGGTGCATCTCTACACAATTGGCTACATGGCTGAGGATCCAGGCTATCAGCGTTTCTTCAGCTACATCTCGCTGTTTACCTTTTCCATGCTGATGTTGGTGATGTCCAATAACTTTCTCCAACTCTTTTTTGGGTGGGAGGCGGTCGGTTTGGTTTCATACCTGCTTATTGGATTCTGGTACACAAAGCCGACGGCCATTTTTGCCAATATGAAGGCATTTTTGGTCAACCGTGTCGGTGATTTCGGTTTCTTGTTAGGTATTGGATTGATTGCTGCCTTTGCGGGGACATTGAATTATTCGGAGGTGTTTGCGAAGGCGCCGACAATGGTGTCGATGACCGTTCCGGAGACTGGTTGGCCGTTGGTGACCGCAATTTGTATCGGTCTGTTTATTGGCGCGATGGGCAAATCAGCACAAGTTCCGCTTCATGTCTGGCTGCCGGATTCGATGGAGGGTCCGACGCCGATATCAGCGCTTATCCATGCAGCCACGATGGTTACAGCAGGCATCTTCATGGTTGCGCGAATGTCGCCGCTGTTCGAGCTTTCAGAGACGGCGCTTTCCTTCGTTTTGGTGATTGGGGCGACGACCGCACTGTTTATGGGGTTCTTGGGTATCGTTCAGAACGATATAAAGCGAGTTGTTGCATATTCGACCCTTTCGCAGCTTGGCTACATGACGGTGGCGCTCGGGGTGTCAGCTTATTCGGCTGCGGTCTTCCATCTCATGACTCATGCTTTTTTTAAGGCCCTTTTGTTCCTCGGTGCTGGTTCTGTAATCATCGGTATGCACCACGACCAGGATATGCGGAACATGGGAGGGCTTTGGCGCTACATGCCGGTTACATGGTTTACCTCGCTGTTGGGCTCGCTCGCGCTTATCGGTTTCCCATTCTTTTCTGGCTTCTATTCGAAGGATTCGATCATCGAAGCTGTGCATTTTTCACATATTCCTGGTGCGGGTTATGCATATCTGTGTGTGATCGTTGGCGTATTTGTTACTGCTTTCTACTCTTTCCGGATGTACTTCCTGGTCTTTCACGGCGAAGAGCGTTTCGGCAAGGTCGCGGTTGGTGAGCATGAGGATCACGATGTTCACGCGCAGCATGGAGATGATGATAGCCATGCTCACGATGAGCACCATCATGGTCTTGCTCCTGGTCAGAAGCCTCATGAATCGCCTTGGGTGGTGACGGTTCCGTTAGTGCTGTTGGCGATCCCGTCTGTTCTAGTCGGGTTCTTTACCATTCAACCGATGCTTTTTGGAGAGTTCTTCAAGGGGGTGATTTTCTTCGCCGAGAATCATGCTGTCATGAGGGAAATGGGCGAAGAGTTTCACGGGGCTGCAGCAATGGCGTTGCATGGTCTAACGAGTTTGCCGTTCTTTTTGGCAATGGCTGGTGTGGTAGTGGCTTGGCTCTTCTACATGAAGATGCCTTCTATTCCCGCGGCGATCATGAGAGCTTTTAAGCCTCTGCATACGCTTCTAGAGAACAAGTATTATTTTGATAAGTTCAATGAGGTTGTGTTTGCAGGTGGTGCTCGTTTACTTGGACGTGGTCTCTGGAAGTTCGGGGATCAAGGGCTTATAGATGGAATGGTGGTAAACGGTTCAGCCAAAATGGTTGGCGTAGTTGCCCAGTTGTCGCGACTCTTCCAGAGCGGGCATATCTATCAGTATGCCTTTTCCATGATTGTCGGGGTCTTCGTGCTGCTGACTTTCTGGTTCAATCGCGCCTGATCTTCTGGCGTTCGGTCGGAAATTTTTGGTTAGCTTTAGAATTAGCGCGCCGTTGCCGGGTGCATAGAACGGAAAGTAGAAATGACGGGTATTCCATTCCTTAGCCTTGCCATCTGGGTGCCGATTGTTGGAGGTCTGGTCGCGCTAGCCACAGGATCTGACCGTAACGCTCCACTTGCTAGGTTCGTGGCGATTGTTACAGCCTTGGCCGGGTTAGCGGTGAGCACCCCGCTTTATACTTTGTTTGATGTTTCGACAAGCGCAATGCAATTTGTTGAGACGTACAGTTGGATTCCTCGTTTCAACATCAACTATGCGCTTGGTGTGGACGGGATATCGGTTCTGTTTGTTCTCCTCAACAGCTTCATTACGGTGATTGTTGTTGTGGCAGGCTGGGAAGTGATACAGGAGAAGGTGGCCCAATATATGGCTGCGTTCTTGGTTATGTCTGGTTTGATCAACGGCATCTTCAGTGCATTGGACGGGGTACTCTTTTATGTGTTTTTTGAGGCTTCGCTGATACCGCTGTTCCTTATTATCGGTGTCTGGGGCGGATCAAACCGAGTATATGCGGCCATTAAATTCTTCCTTTATACCCTTGCTGGCTCGCTGCTGATGCTGATCGCGCTGCTCTATCTGTTCATGGAGTCTGGCGGGAGTTTCAATATCCTAGACTGGCATAAGCTTCGTCTTGGGATGGATGTGCAGGATCTGATCTTCTGGGCCTTTTTGGTTTCATTTGCGGTCAAGGTTCCGATGTTTCCGGTGCATACGTGGTTGCCGGACGCGCATGTGGAGGCGCCGACTGGTGGTTCCATTGTTCTGGCTGCAATCGGTTTGAAGCTCGGAGCTTATGGTTTCCTTCGTTTTTCATTGCCTATTGCACCGGATGCCAGTCAAGCATGGGCGCCGATGATCATCACGTTGTCTCTGATTGCGGTGATCTACATTGGCTTTGTTGCGCTCGTGCAGACTGATATGAAGAAACTGGTTGCATATTCTTCGATTTCACATATGGGTTTCGTTACACTGGGCTTTTTCATCTTTAATCCCCTGGGTATCGAAGGCGCGTTAGTGCAAATGATCTCTCACGGCTTTGTGTCAGGGGCGATGTTTGCGTCGATTGGCGTTCTTTATGATCGTATGCATTCCCGTCAGATTGCCGACTACGGCGGTGTCGTGAATGTGATGCCTAAGTTCGCCGCGCTGTTTATGCTGTTCGCGATGGCGAATTCAGGCTTGCCGGCGACATCCGGTTTCGTCGGTGAATTCATGGTTGCGCTCGGGGCAGTTAAATATAACTTCTGGGTGGGTTTCGCCGCGGCAACGACGCTGATTGTCGGCGCTGCCTATACACTGTGGATGTACAAGCGCGTGGTGTTCGGTGCGATTAGCAACCATCACGTCTCTGAACTCACGGATATCAACGGTCGGGAATTCGCCTTTTTGGCGACTCTCGCGATTTGTGTCCTCGCAATGGGTATCTATCCGTTACCAGTGACCGAGGTTATGCACGCATCTGTGACCGACCTGCTCAAGCACGTTGCTGTCAGCAAGCTTTGACGGCGAATAGCTGAGAAGAAACCCATCGGATTGTGATCTCAAGATGAACTTTGTTATCCCGGACTTCTATCCCGCTGCGGCCGAGCTGTTTGTGGTTGCCATGTCCTTCGTGATTTTGATGGCTGGTACATTTATCAAAGACTCGAAGCGGCTGCCTTATTACCTGACGCAAGTTACGTTGCTCGGTGCTGCAGTGATCACATTGCAAACCATGAATGGTCAGATTGGTTTCACGTTCAGCAATATGTACGTGGACGACCTGATGGGTGACGTGCTAAAACTCATGGTTTATGTTTCGGTTGTGATTGTGTTGTTGTATTCGCGTGCGTACAACGATGATCGAAAGCTCGATACCACCGAATACTACATGCTTGCCCTTTATGCGACGCTCGGCATGATGGTGATGATTGCGGCTAATCATTTCCTGACGCTGTATCTCGGGCTGGAGCTGCTGTCGCTGGCCCTGTACGCGCTTGTCGCTATTCAGCGCGATTCCGTTCGAGCGACGGAAGCTGGGATGAAATATTTCGTTCTTGGCGCGCTCGCTTCGGGCCTGTTGCTCTATGGCATTTCAATGCTTTATGGCGCAACGGGTACCCTGGAGATTTCGGGTGTGGCTCAGGCCATCTATCACCAGACGGGGCACAAGACGGTGCTGCTGTTTGGCTTGGTTTTCGTGGTGGCGGGTCTGGCTTTCAAATTGGGGGTCGTCCCTTTCCATATGTGGATTCCGGACGTTTATCACGGTGCCCCGACTTCTGTCACTTTATTGATTGCTTCTGCGCCGAAGCTGGCTGCCTTCGGGATGGCGATGCGCCTGCTTGTGAATGGGCTCTTCGAGCTTTCGGATCAATGGCAGTCAATGCTTATGTTTTTGGGTGTCCTCTCGATCATCCTTGGCAACATCGCTGCGATTGCGCAACCGAACATCAAGCGCATGTTGGGATATTCGGGCATTTCCCACATGGGCTTCATGCTGCTAGGCTTGATGTCGGGGGTTGTGGAGGGAGATCGTCATTTCGCTCTCAATGCATACAGCTCTGCGATGTTTTATGTGGTTTCGTACGTCCTGATGACTCTTGCCGCTTTCGGGATGTTGGTGCTGTTGTCGAGAGCGGGCTTTGAGGCTGAAACACTCGACGATTTCAAAGGGCTCAATAAGCGCAATTCATGGTTTGCCTGCGTGATGGCGATGGTCATGTTCTCCATGGCGGGTATTCCGTTTTTTGTTGGATTCTTCGCGAAGTTTTCTGTCCTGCAAGCCGTTGTGGCGGCGGGATATATCTGGGTTGCAATTCTTGCGGTAGTGATGTCCTTGATAGGTGCGTTCTATTATCTTCGTATCGTCAAAGTTATGTTCTTTGATGATCCTATTGATTCCGCGCATGTTTCTGCGCCGACGGAAATGAAGATCGTGCTGTCATTCAACGGTCTTGCGATTGCGGTTTTAGGGCTTACTCCGCAATGGTTGATGTCCCTTTGCGCGATTTCCTTGCTTGGGTCGCTTTGATGTTGTTTGAGCTGAATGGCGGGCTTGTTTCTCTGCTGTCAGTTTGCTGTTGGGGTGCGATCAATTTTGTTCTAGTTAGCGATAGGTTTTTCGGTTTAATCGCTATGAGGCGCCGCAAGAGTGGAGGGGTGTTTTTTTTAGAGATTTTTATTCTCTATTTTTTGTTTTTGTATTTTTTTCGCTTTCTTGAGAGCCTGCAAAACGGCACTCCGTATCGTCAAGGCTGGGAGTTCTATGCGGTATTCGCGTGCCTTATGATGGTGGGCGGTTTTCCTGGTTTCGTTTATCGCCACCTCTGGAAAAAGGGGGCAGGCGCATGAGAGTGCCCGGGTAGATCCCGGGCATTTTTTTGAGCTTGTGTTGTTTGCCGAAATCAAGCGTTTGAACAAGAAGCGATGTTAAATGTTTTATAGTCGCTGACGGAGTTCTACGTTGTTGGCCTGTTGCAACTGTCGTAGCTTATGGCGTTGCTGCGGAATTTTCTTGCCCTAATTTAGTCATTGTCCATGATTCAGGAAGCTCGAAATTTTGTGATTGTAGGTCGAACTGGCGATGGCAAGACTTTTCGGCCTAGTGATTGGGCTGACAGGTTGTGCGGGATCATGTCGGTGTTCGGGGCGGATAACAGAATGACGTATTCACCTTACGTTCGTCCTGCTTGCAATCTCAAAGGTGATAAGACGGTATTGGTGGATGGGCGAATCCACGATATAGAGCCGTTGGCCTATAATTTCCTTCGCAATTTTGCGAAGGACAATTGCCTTCAGGTAGAGGAATTGCCTGATGACTATTTTCTTTGAGATTTTGACTTGTTTGGAAGTTTGTCTGCTTAATCTCGTTGGCGATAGCTAGTCGGAGCTGAACAGTCTGCTCTAGCCTTTGGCGACGGGGTTTGATCGCTCTGGAGGCGCGCTGAATCGCCCAGTTTTCAATGAAATGGCATTCAGTTTCTGGAGGATTGGGAGAGCAGTTTTTCGATGGCGACGCCGGATTTTTGCGATCCCGCCCTGGGCGGGATGATCGATTTGCGTCACCCGCTGGCCGTATTGGCGACCCGCATATAGATTTTCACCGGGCGGTTCTTACTCATACGAGTACTTCGACCAGATCGGGTTGACTCAGGAAACCCCTAGGGCTGGCCGTCGCGCCGTAGGCTCCGGACTGGAATACGACGACGAGGTTGCCTGGCTTTGCGTCGGCGAGTGGCATTCGGTCTGCGATGAGGTCAAGGGGTGTGCAGAGCGGTCCGACGACGGATACGGTATCGCTCGCCGGGCTGTCCATTCTGTCGCCGATGGCGACGGGGTAGTTTTTCCGTATGACCTGACCGAAATTTCCGGAAGCTGAAAGGTGGTGGTGAAGACCGCCGTCTGCGACGAGAAAAGTGTGGGCACGGGATATTTTCCGGTCGACGATTTTGCAGACATAGACGCCTGCCTCGCCAACAAGATAACGGCCCAACTCGATAACGATTTCCGCTCCTGGCAGCTTTTGGGTGGCTTCTGCGGAAATACTGGCGAGATTGGTGGCGATGCTGCTCAGATCAAGTCGGCGCTCGCCCGGAAAGTACGGAATGCCGAACCCGCCGCCAAGGTTGAGGAACCTGACCGGTGCGGGCGCATGCGCGGCGAGGGCGACGGCCAGGTCGAAGCACTTGCGCTGGGCTTCGACGATGGCTTCGGGGCGCAGGTTCTGCGAGCCGGCAAAGAGGTGGAAGCCCTCGAAGAGAAGACCGGCCGTGCCGATTTCAGCGAGCAGGGCGGGTACCTGTTCGGCATCGACCCCGAACTGCTTGGGGCCGCCGCCCATCTTCATGCCCGAGCTTTTGAGTTCGAAGTCGGGGTTGACGCGAACGGCGACGCGGACCGACCAGCCTGTTGCCTGGCGGATGGCGGCAAGTTCGGTGACTTCCCGGAAGGATTCGACATTGATCAGGATGCCGGCCGCGACGGCCTGACGCAGTTCCTCGTGGCGTTTTCCGGGGCCGGCAAAGCTGATTTCGTGGGGATCAGCCCCGCTGTCGAGGGCGACTTTCAGCTCATTGGCCGAGGCCACGTCGATACCGTCGACGAGCGTGGCCATGTGGCCCACCAGCGCGGGCATCGGGTTGGCCTTCATCGCATAGTGGATCTTGATGCCGGCCGGCAGGCTCGCACGGAGTTCGGCGACACGCTGGGTCAGCAGCTTGCGGTCGTAGGCGTAGAACGGTGTCTGACCAATCCGGGCGGCAAGGCGGGTGAGGGGAATGCCGCCGATGAGCAGTTCGCCGCCTTCGGAGCGGAACTGATCCATCGCGGCGTGGCTTGGCTTCTCGCGGGGGGCGTCAGTCATTGCGCGGCCTTGCTTGCGGTCTGGAAGTCGGTGGAGAGCGTCTTGCGGTCGATTTTGCCGTTCGGGTTGCGGGGCAGGGGGCCTTCGCGCACCTCGATGCTGGCCGGGACCATGTAGGCGGGCATGCGCTGACGGCATTCGGCCTGCAGCGCCACGGCATCGAGGGGCTGGCCTTCCTTGGCGGTGGCGATGACGCAGATTGCCTGGCCGAGGGCTGGGTGCGGGATGCCGAAGGCGACGCATTCGCCGACCATTCCGGTGGCGTACAGGATTTCCTCGACCTCGGTCGGGCTGACGCGGTAGCCGGAGGTTTTCATCATCTCGTCGCGGCGGCCGATGAAATACAGGAAGCCGTCCTCATCGCGGCGCACGGTGTCGCCGGAGAAAACCGCGATCTCCGGCAGCACCAGGCCGGTCTGGCGTCCCGGGGCGTTGGCGGGTAGTGGTTTGAAGCGCTCGGCTGTTTTTTCCGGATCGTTCCAGTAGCCCATGGCGACGTGGGCGCCGCGCTGGACGAGTTCGCCCGGTTCGTTCGGCGCGCACTCGCTGCCGTCTTCCCGCAGCACGAGCACCTCGGCGTCCGGAATGGCCTTGCCGATGGAGTCGGGACGCCGGTCGGCCTCGTCGGGAGGCAGATAGGTGGCGCGGAAGGCTTCGGTGAGGCCATACATCAGGAAGGGCCGGGTGCGCGGCAGGTGGGCGCGCAGCGCCTTCAGGGTTTCGAGGGGCATGCGCCCGCCGGTATTGGCGAAGTAGCGCAGATGATCGGTGACGGTCGCGGGCCAGTTGAGCTGGGCGAGCTGGATGTACAGCGGGGGAACGGCGGTCAGGCCGGTCACCTTCTCGCGGATCACGGCCTTCAGCACATCCTGCGGGAGCAGGTAGTTGAGCAGCACGACCCGCGCGCCGCTGTGGAAGGCGGTGGTGAGCTGCGAGAATCCGGCGTCGAAGGACAGCGGCAGCGCGGCGATCAGCGTGTCGTCCGGGTTGTTGCCGAGGTAGCGGGCGACGCTCTTGGCGCCGGCTACCATGTTGCGGTGCGACAGCACGACGCCTTTCGGCCGCCCGGTGCTGCCGGAAGTGTAGAGGATGGACAGCAGATCGGTGTCGATGATCCGGTGGCCAGCACGGACCGGCGTGGCGAGCAGGTCTGCCCACTGTGCGATGTTGATCGCCGGCAGCGCGACTGGCTTGCCGAGCGGGGCGGTGAGCACCACGTGGCGCAGATCGTGGCAATGGGCCAGGGCCTCGGCGATGAAGGGCAGGCGCTCCGGCGAGGTGACGAGAACCCGCGCGTTGCAGTCGTGCAGGATGTGACCAACCTGCTCGGGCTTGAGGATCGGGTTGACCGGCACGAAAGCGCCGCCGGCACGTGCCGCCGCAAAGCTGGCGACGACGGTTTCGATGCGCTTGTCGAGGTAGATGCCGACCCGCTCACCCCGGTCGAGGCCGAGGGCGACGAAGCCGCTGGCCAGACCGGCGACCTGATCGTCGAGTTGGCGGTAGGTCAGGGTGGTTCCGCCAAAAGTCAGCGCCGGGGAGTCTGGCGCGCGGAGAGCCGAGGCGGTGATGAGTTCGTGGAGGAGAGAGGTGGTGAGCATCGATCTGAATAGCGTTCGTTGATCCGTCATGCCTTGAATGCATAAGGCCGGCCAATTCACAAGTCTAGCGCAGGTCGGCGACGAGGCTGGCAAAAATACTCACGGTCTTTGCCGATCGGGCCTGCTGGCCGACCTGCGCGCGGGCGCCGCGAAATTCCGGGGCGTCAAGGAGGTCCGCATGAGGCGCGACAACTTAGTTCACGGTTCCGCAGCGTGGCTTTTCACTTATAATGAGAAAGGTTTACCGTTGCAAGGCCGCGGAAGGTTATGGATTTTTGCTGTCTCCCTGCGTTCGTGCTGCGCCTTTGGTTTTTCGGATGGGAGTGAGTTTTGGATACGAAGAAGGAAGTGCTGTCGATTCTCGACGAGATTCTGAATCTGGGCGGCGCTGCACAGCAGTTCGATCTTGATACGCCTTTGCTGGGTGCGCTGCCGGATCTCGATTCGATGGCCGTCGTCGGCCTGATCAACATGCTCGAGGAGCATTTCGGTTTCGTGATCGAGGATGACGAGATCGACGGTTCGACTTTCGCGTCGGTCGGTTCGCTGGTTGATTTTGTGAACGCGAAACGCGCCTGATCTCACGGAGCGTCAGGCGCGTCGTCCCGGTCTGAACCGGGCGGGGTGCAGGGCGCGCTTCCGTGGGGGTCGGTTGGCGCGGCGGTGCGGGCTTTGGTTCCCGGCACCGCCTCCAGCATTCGTCGTGAAACGCCGGGTTATCGCAACCCGGCGTTTTGTTTGTGTGTGACCCGTCCTGAAATAGGTTGACACTTTTTTGCCGCAGCAAGGAAGCGTCAATGGAATCAAAGCACAAGCGGACCCAGCGAGATTACAGCCTGGCTTTTAAACTGTCGGTTGTCGAGCAGGTTGAACAAGGCGAGCTGA
>SSSX01000437.1 GCA_015657735.1 Zoogloeaceae bacterium | reverse complement strand
GAGGATCGGATGTCGAATACCGGCGAGCGTCCGGCTGCAGCAGCGGCTGGCCTGGACACCTTTCCGCGCCTGCTGATGCACCACGCCCGGCAGCGGCCGGGGCGGCCGGCGATGCGCGAGAAGGCATACGGCATCTGGCAGGCCTACACCTGGGCGGAGGTCGCCGAGCGGGTGCGGGCCATCGCCAGCGGGCTGGCCGAGCTGGGCTTCAAGCGCGGCGACCGTCTGGCGGTGGTCGGCGACAACCGGCCGCGGCTGTACTGGTCGGTGGCGGCGTGTCAGTGTCTCGGCGGGATTCCGGTGATGATGTATCAGGACGCCGTGGCGCAGGAGATGGCCTACGTGATGTCCGATGCGGAAATCCGCTTCGCCTGCGTCGAGGATCAGGAGCAGGTCGACAAGATGCTCGAGATCAAGGACGGCCTGCCGCTCCTCGAGCACGTGATCTACGACGATCCGCGCGGCCTGCGCCATTACAACCAGGTGTTCCTGCACGGTCTCGACGAAGTGCTCGAGATGGGGCGCATCCACGACCGCAATCATCCCGACTTCCTCGGCAACGAGATCGACAAGGGCAGCCCCGACGACGTCTCGGTGATGCTGTACACCTCCGGCACCACCGGCAAGCCGAAAGGCGTCTGCCAGACCCACGCCGCCTTCATCGCGGCGGCGCGCGGCGGCTGTGCGTTCGACAAACTCACCGACGGCGACGACATCCTGTCCTACCTGCCGATGGCGTGGGTCGGCGATCACCTGTTCTCCTACGCCCAGGCGCTGGTCGCCGGCTTCACGATCAACTGCCCCGAATCCGGCGAAACCGTGATGAACGATCTGCGCGAGATCGGGCCGACCTATTACTTCGCGCCGCCGCGGGTTTTCGAGAACCTGCTGACCCAGGTGATGATCCGCATGGAAGACGCCGGCGGCGTCAAGCGCGGGCTGTTCGCACATTTCATGGACGTCGCCAAACGTTGCGGCGCGGACCTCCTCGACGGCAAGCCGGTGTCCGCCGGCGACCGTTTTCAGTACGCGCTCGGCAAGCTGTTCATCTACGGACCTTTGAAGAACGTGCTCGGCATGAGCCGCATCCGCGTCGCCTACACCGCCGGCGCGGCGATCGGGCCGGACCTGTTCCGCTTCTACCGGTCGATCGGCATCAACCTCAAGCAGCTCTACGGCCAGACCGAAACCTGCGCCTATGTGTGCCTGCAGCCCGACGGACAGATCAAGCTCGACTCGGTCGGCACGCCGGCGCCCAACGTCGAGGTCAAGCTTGCCGACAATGGCGAAATCCTGGTCCGCGGTCCGATGTTGCTCAAAGCCTATTACAAGCGCCCCGACGCGACGGCCGAATCGATCAACACCGAAGGCTATTTCATGACCGGCGATGCGGGCTTCTTCGATGCCGACGGCCACCTGAAGATCATCGACCGCGCCAAGGACGTCGGCAAGCTCACCGGCGGCGGCATGTTCGCGCCCAACTACATCGAGAACAAACTCAAGTTCTTCCAGCACATCAAGGAAGTCGTGTGCTTCGGCAACGGGCGCGATTTCGTCACCGCCTTCGTCAATCTCGACCTCGAAGCGGTCGGCAACTGGGCCGAGCGCAAGGGCATGGCCTATTCGGGCTACACCGATCTCGCCAGCCAGCCGCAGGTGTATGAACTGATCCGCGAATGTATCGAGCAGGTCAATGCCGATCTCGCTTCGGACGCCAACATGAGCGAATCGCAGATCCGCCGCTTCCTCGTGCTGCATAAAGAGCTCGATGCCGACGACGGCGAACTGACCCGCACCCGCAAGGTGCGCCGCAATTTCGTGGCCGAGAAGTACGCGGTGCTCATCGATGCGCTGTATGGCGGCAAGAAGAACCAGTACATCGAAACGCAGGTGACCTACGAGGACGGCCGCAGCAACAAGGTCGCCGCCGACCTGCGCATCGACGATGCCAAAACCTTCGCGCCGCAGCCGCGCAAGGCAGCCTGAAGCGGAGATCGCGAGCCATGACCAGACAGACCGGCGATGTCATCGTCGACCTCCAGAACATCTCCCTGCGTTTCGGTGGCGTGAAGGCGCTGACCGACATCAGCTTCAACGTGAGGGAGCACGAGATCCGCTCGATCATCGGCCCCAACGGCGCCGGCAAGAGCTCGATGCTGAATGTCATCAACGGCGTCTATCACCCGCAGGAAGGGCAGATTTTC
>SSSX01000436.1 GCA_015657735.1 Zoogloeaceae bacterium | reverse complement strand
GAAGGGCGCGGCTATCATCCCAGCGTCCGTTCCACGCCGTCGGCACGCCAGTCATCAGGGGAAAGATCATCGTCAGCACAAGGTTTGAGCCGCAGCCGCGCAGCACCCTGGCCGGGGAGCCCGCGCGATGATCGAAGTGGGTTTGCGGGAAGGCGTGTGGGCGCTGGTCGCGGTGCTGTCGGCCTACCTCGTGGTGATCCTGTTCCGGCTTGCGCTGCCGGCGCGAAAGGCGTCTCCCCGCGACGGAGCCGCCTCGCCGCAGACCGTGGTCGCCGAGGCGCCCGAGTTTGTTCCGGCGGTGGCGCCGTCCGCTGTGCCCGAACAGCCGGTGGTGCCCCAGGAAACCCTCAACGAACTCGAAATCCAGCAGCTGCGGCGCGACGTGGCCCAGCTGCGCACCGAGCAGGATTTTCTGCGCAGCGAGCTGGTGGCGCTGCGTCTCGACCTCAATGAAGTGCAGGCGGCCCGCGCCCGTGTGCCGGCGCCCCCGCCGCCGCCCCAGTACGTGCGTCCCGAGTCGCCGCAACATTCCGAGGCCATGCTGCTGGCCGGGCGCGGCGTCGCGGCGACGCAGATCGCCGATCATTGCGGCATTTCGGTTGCCGAAGCGGAGTTGGTTTGCGCGCTGGCGCGGGCGGAGGGCGGAGCATGACGGAAGAAACAACGGTGCCGGCGCCGGACGAGGCTGGCGACGAAGATCCGCGCAAGCAGCTGTGGATTCGCGCCGGCGTGGCAGGTGGCCTGATCGCCGTGCTGCTCGGCGGGCTGGCGATCTTCGACCATCTGTCGCGGCCGCCGCAGCCGGAGGAAATCGTCGCGCCGACGCGGCCGATCGCCCCGGCCCAGGTGCGTCCCGAGCCGGGCCGCGACGCGCCGCCGGAGGTCGTGCGGGCCGGCGGCCCGGTGACGGATGCGCCGGCCGAAGTGCCGCCGCTGCCGGCCGCCGAGGGCTCGGCGCCGCCCGCGCTGCCGGCGGGTGACCGGCTCGAGCGCGCGGCGCGTTCCGAACGGGCCAGCAAGGCCATCGAAGTCACGCGTCCGCAGCCGAAACCGGCGGTCGCGCCCGCCGTGGCGCCGCTCGCGCCAGCGCCGGAAGCGGCGGCGCGGCCGGCCCCGCGGGTCGAGGCACCGCCGCCTGCGGCGCCGGCCGTGACGCGTCCCGCCGCGGTGCCGCCGCCGCCGCCGGCTGCGGTGGTCGCGGCGCCTGCCGCGGCGCGGGCTGGCGCGCCGTCGGGCGACGCGCAGGCGAACTTCGCGCTGCAGGTCGGCGGCTTCATGACGCCGGCCGAGGCCGAGGCGCTGCGTGCCCGCCTGTCGGCCGAGGGCATTCCGTCGCAGCTCGAGGTGCGGGTCATCGCCGGCCCGTTCGCCGACCGTCGCGATGCGCTGGCGGCGCAGGCGCGCTTGCGCGACAAGGGCTTTTCGGCGGCCGAGCTGATTCCGTTCCGACGCTGACGCGGCGTCGGCGTCATCGGGCGTTGTTGCTGGATTTGCAACAATCGGGTGTTGATTGTTGCGATTTCAGGCCGGATGAGCCGGCTTGCCGCTATCCGTTGATGATCGCCAGCGCGTGGCCGGTCCGGCATCGCAGTGCCAGCTGCGCCGGGCCGCTGGCCGGCTGGCTGGCCCACACCGCGGCGGCGTCGCCGAGGCTGCGGGCGATGTCGTAGCCGCGCTGCTTGAGCCAGGCCGGGTCGAGGTGCTCGGCGACCAGGCGCGGTGCGTCGGGCTGGCGGGGATGGGCGAGGACGAGGCGGAAAATTCCCATGACGATTTCCTGCTGGAGTCGGCGATGGGGTGAATCTAGCGGCGCAGTGTGACGGTTTTTAGGCGGCTGAAGCGGCCGCGCCGCTGCGCTGCCGCGCCGACGGGCGGAAGTCGCGCAGCAGGCGGGTGGTGGCGTCGGCGTCCACCGGGCGGGAGAACAGGAAGCCCTGCATCTCGTCGCAGCCGAGGTGTTCGAGGGCGTTCATCTGTTCGTCGCGCTCGATGCCTTCGGCGGCGAGGCGGATGTCGAAGCCGTGGGCGATGCCGGCGATGGCGTTGACGATCGGGTGGCTGCCGCTGCCGTTGATGTCCTTGACGAAGCTGCGGTCGATCTTCAGCCGGGTGACGCCGCAGCGCTGCAGGCTGGCCAGCGATGAACAGCCGGTGCCGAAATCGTGGATCGCCACGCCGACGCCGAGTTCGCGCAGGTCGTGCAGGCGCGGGGCGATCCGTCCGCTGTTTTCGAGCAGCAGGTTTTCGGTGATTTCGAGTTCGAGGCTGGCGGCGGCGAGGCCGTTGCTGGACAGCGCGCGCGATACGGTGTCGGCGAGGTCGGATTCGTCGAAATCGCGCGACGACAGATTGGTCGTCAGGCGCAAGTCGGGAAACTGGCGGAGCCACACGGCGAGCTGGGCGCAACCGGTTTCGAGCACCCAGCGGCTGATCTCGTGGATCACGCCGGTTTCTTCGGCGAAGTGGATGAAGCGCGACGGGGCGACCAGGCCGTGGGTCGGATGCCGCCAGCGGACGAGGGCTTCGACGGCGGTGATGCGGTCGCGCGACAGGCTGACCAGCGGCTGGTAGTGGAGTTCGAACTCGTGCTGGGCGATGGCCCGGCGCAGATCGTTTTCGAGGCTCACCCGCGTGCGGTAGCTGGCGTGCATGTCGGGCGAGAAGAAGCTGAAGGCGTTGCGGCCGTGGCCCTTGGACTGGTGCATCGCGACGCTGGCGTGCTGGATGAGGTCGTCGGCGCTGGCGCCGTCCTCGGGATGCAGCGCGACGCCGATGCTGATCGTGATCTCCGCTTCGCCGTCGCCCAGCGGCATCGGCTGGCGGAAGGCGAGCAGGATCTTCTCGGCGATCGCGCGGGCGTTCTGGTGGGTGCCGATGTCGGGCAGCAGCACGATGAACGCGTCGCTGCGATGGCGGGTCAGGGTGTCGCCGCGGCGCAGGCATTGCCGCAGGCGCAGCGCCGCGGCGCGCAGCAGGGTGTCGCCCTCGGCCTGGCCGTGGGCTTCGTTGACCTGCTTGAAGTGATCGATGTCGATCAGCATCACCCCGATCAGGCCCTTGCGGCGCTTGGCCTGGGTGATCGCGAGGTCGAGGCGGTCGCGGAACAGCTCGTGGTTGGGCAGCTGGGTGAGCGGGTCGCGGTGGTTGGGGGGCTGCGGGGTGTCGTTGCTGCGCGGCGCCGGCAGGCTGCGGGCGGCGCCGTAGGTGCCGGCGTAGTGGGCCGGCGCGCGGGAGTCGCTGCGGTTGTAGATGCCCATCGCATTAAGGGCGATGGTCACCGGGTCGTTGCGCTGGTCGTCGTCGCCGCTGCCGTAGGGGTTGCGGGCGAGGCGCAGTTCGACGTTGCAGGTGGCGCGGTTGCCGGTGCGCCGCTCGTTGAAGGCGTAGCGCGCCCGTTCGAGGTCTTCGGGATGGATGATCTCGGTGTAGTGGCGGCCGATCAGGGCGTTGCGCGGATGGCCGAGGAGCGACTCGATGCGCAGGTTGAGGTAGTTGAAGCGGCCTTCGGCGTCGAGGGTGTAGATCAGGTCGAGGGAGTGTTCGACGAGATAGCGGTGCATCTGCTCGGAGGATTGCAGGCGCTGCTGATTGACGCGGCTGTTGCGCTCGAGCTGGCGCTTGAGGATGGCGTTGCCGACCGCGCGGCGCAGCTGGTCGAGGTTGTAGGGCTTGAGCAGGAAGTCGTCGGCGCCGCGGCGCAGGGCGCCGATGGCGGCATCGACGGATTCTTCGCCACTGATCATGATGATCGATTCGCGGCGGTCGTTGCTGATCAGCCAGTCCATCACCGCGAGGCCGGTGGCGTCGGGCAGGCGGTAGTCGACGATCAGCAGGTCGAAGGAGCGGGTGTTGAGGCGCGCCAGGGTTTCGGCGACCGAGCCGCAGTCGTCGATCAGCCGGTCGCTGGCCTGCAGGACGGCCGCGATCGACCGGCGCAGGGACGGTTCATCGTCGACGACGAGGATGCGGACCAGAGACTCGGCCGGCGCGCGCCGGTTTGTCTCCGTTGGGAAGAAGGGACCTTCCCAGGGGATGACCATTGTTACTCCCGTGCATGGTTCTTCTATTTTGCGCCGCAATGATGCATCAAGTCAGTGCGTTGCCGCCAGTGGCAGGTAGATCTGGAAGACGGTTCCCGAGCCCGGCTGGCTGCGGCACAGGATGGTGCCATCGACCGCGCCGACGAGTTCGCGCACCAGCGGCAGGCCGACCCCGCCGCCCGGTTTGTCGCTGTTCCGGGCGCCGGCGGTGAACAGGGTTTCGACGCGTTCGGGGGCGAGGCCGGGGCCGTTGTCGACGACGCGGATCTCCATGCACGGGCTGCCGTTGGCGTTGATCCCGGCGACCGCCGAGACGGTCAGCTTGCCGCCGTCGGGGATTGCCTCGGCGGCGTTCTTGAAGAGGTTCAGGAAAATCTGTTTCAGCGCGTCGGGCGGGATGGCCGCGGCCGGGAGGTTGGGCGAGGTGCGCAGCTCGAAGCTGATGCCCTTGCGCGAGAACAGCGCTTCGCCGTACAGCGCGCGCAGATCGTGGAGGATTTCGGCAACGCCGCTGTGGGCGGGGCCGGACGGGGTGATCGAGGTGAAGTCGCTGGCCTTGCGCACGAGGCTGCCGACGCGGTCGAGCTCGTCGCTGAGCAGGCTGAGTTGTTCCTTCAGCGTGGCGTCCTCGACGCGCTCGTCGATCATGCCGAGGTAGGTCTTGATGACGGTGAGGGGATTGCTCACTTCGTGGGCGACCCGGCGGGCGTGGTCCACGTAGCGGCGGGCGATGCTGTCCTCGAGGTCGATGCGCATCTGTTCGTCGGAACGGCGTTCGGAGATGCGCGCGGTGGCGGCGTCGGTGACGCTGCGGCGCAGGGCCGGTTCGATGTCGCTGCCGGGCTTTTCGGTGTTCGGACAGGGGAAGACGGCGACACCGGCCTCGTGGCTGTTGCGCCACGGCACGCACAGCAGGCCGTCGCTGTTGAGCCAGCGGGCCAGCTGCCAGTCTGCCGCGCAGCGGCCGGGCGGACGCTGGCCGTTGAGGTAGCGGCTTTCGGCATCCTTGCGGAAGGCTTCGGCGAGGACGCTGTGTTCGTCGCGGGTCGAGATGCGGATCTGTTCGAGACCCGGGTGGGCGATGTCGGTGGCGCCGACCAGCGCGTCGTCGTCGGGCGACTTGACGAACAGCACCGGGGCGTCGAGGCCGAGCAGCAGGCGGGTGGCCACGTCGAACCCCTGGCGGGCGGTGGCCGAGTCGATGAAGGCGCTGCGCGAGAAGGCATTGAGCGCGGTGCGGGCGATGCCGCTGTCGATGGCGTCGCGCTCGGCGTCGGCGCCGGCGGCGGCGCTCCACGGGAGGGTCAGCATCGTCGGTTCGACGACGATGTCGAGGCCGCGGACCTTGTCCTGCATGCCGCGCGTGGTGTCGGCCAGCAGGCTGACCAGCAGGCTGCCGTCGATCTTGGTCAGGTGGCTGGCGCCCTCGAGGCTGGCGGCGGACTGGCTGCCCCGGTAGCAGGCGAGTTCTTCGGCCGCGGCGATGATGCGCACCAGCGGGTGGGCGCCGGCCACCGCGTCGGCTTCGGCCTGGTGCAGCGCGATGGCGTCGGCGATGCCCGGCGGAAAGCCGCAGCGGGTGGCCAGTTCGGCGGACAGTTCGGCGTGGTCGAGCCCGTAGCGCTCCCACTCGACGGCGGACAGGCCGCGTTCGTCGATGGCGTCGGCGAGCACCTTCGGGTATTCGTCGCCGTATTCGATCAGCCACAGCAGGCCGATGTCGTGCATCAGGCCGGCGGCGGCGGCCTGGTCGGGATGGGGGTAGCCCATCTCGCGGGCCAGGTTGATGGCCAGCTCGGCGACGAACAGGCTGTGCAGCGCGTGATGGCGGTGGGCGCGGGCGGTGATCCGGCGCTGCGGTTGCTGGATCATGTGACGCAGCGACCAGGCCTGCAGCAGGCCGGTGTCGATGCGGACCAGGCGGTTGGCGACGATGTCGACGAGGGGCGCGCCGTGGTCAGTGCCGGCAAGCGGGGCCGTGCGCAGGATTTCGAAGACCAGCACCGGGTCGAGGACGATGATCCGTGCGATATCGTGCATCGACGCGCCGCCGGCCGAAACTACCCGCAGCAGCGCCGCCGCGGTTTCCCGCAGGGCTGGCAGACGCGATGTCGGTACCGCCGGAGGACGTCGCATTTTGGATATTCGGGGGGTTGGCATGAACAAAGCACATATTTCGCAAATTTAGTGCTTTGGATTCTAACCGTACCCTCCCGGCCTCCACCTGTGACAAAAGTTTGCCCGCGCCGGGCTGCGGGCGGGCGAACGTGACCCAGTTCGCAAGCATGCGCAGAGTTTGCGCCGGTCCCCGGGCGGCGCGGACTTCCGCCTAGCCGAACTGCAGGCTGTCGGCGAAGGCGAGGGCTTCAAGATGCGCGCGGTTGATCTGCTCCGGTGTGATGTGCAGATCCTTCGCCAGCGCGGCGAGGATCTTGTCGTCGAAGTTCTCGAGGGCCCGGGCGAGCTTCAGGAAGGGGGCATAGACGCCTTCGCCGCCGAGCAGGGCGTCGCAGATCGGGGCCGGCAGGTGCATTTCGTCGAGCGCCGACTGCAGGCTGGCGCCGAGCAGCAGGTGGAGCATCGAGAAGGCGCCGGTGATGAACAGGTTGTCCAGTTCGCCCTTGTCGAAGAAGGCGGCACCGATCTGTTCCATGAAGCGGCCGCGGGCGATGGCGGTCTGCATCAGCGCCGGCGCCGACGGGTCGCGGCTGGCCGAGACGAGCAGCACCGACAGCCATTTGTTGAGCTTGTCGTAGCCGAGGATGCTCACCGCGTGGCGGAACGACTGGATCTCGCACATCAGCCCGAAGCCGGCCGAGTTGATGTAGCGCAGCAGCTTGTACGACAGGGCCACATCCTGCTTGAGGACGGTTTCGATGTCCTTGACTTCGGCGTTGCGGCGCACGAGGTTGAGGAGCCGGACGATCTGGGCGTGAGACGGGGCGAGCTTGCCGTCGCTCTTGACGCCGTTGAGGAAGAACCAGCCGGAGGCGCCGTCGTAGCCGGTGGCGATGGCGTTGCGGAAGTCGGGCACGTCGGCCAGGCCCCAGGCGATGGCGAGGCCCGGCGGGTCGGCCGGCAATGGCTGGCGGCGGGCGTCGATGATCACGAAGCGCCAGTTGATGTCGGGCGGCAACGGCGTGTCGCTCTGATACCAGGTGAGGTTGAGGCTGATGCCGGCGCCCTGCAGCTGCGGGATCAGCGCCAGGGTCAGCGGATGGGCGATGGCCT
Organism: Zoogloeaceae bacterium; assembly: GCA_015657735.1. GTDB lineage: Bacteria > Pseudomonadota > Gammaproteobacteria > Burkholderiales > Rhodocyclaceae > Zoogloea. The sequence goes on along the minus strand of SSSX01000436.1, from coordinate 4,719 downwards.
GGTTCGGAATCTCGACCATCGCGTTGGCCGGGGCGTGCCAGTTGAGCAGGTCGGGGGTCGGCACCAGCTTGTAGAGGCTGATGAAGACCGGGTGGGTGGTGGGCCACACGTCGGCGAGGCCGGTCAGGGCGTCGACCGCCTGGGCGACCGAGGCGGCATGGACGACCAGCCGGTTGGCGGTGATCTTGTGTTGCTTGTTGATGACCGGCTCGCGGGTGATCAGCACGCTGTTGCTCATGGGCGGGGTCCGGGAGAAGGGTTCCGGCCTCAGGCGGCCTTGGCGTCGTTCGAAAAGCTGAAGGCGTCGGCGAAGAAGGCGTCGGCCGGCAGCTTGCAGTGTCCGGTGAGGTCGGCACGGGCGGCGTCGATCATGGCCGGGGAGCCGCAGGCGTACACCTCGTGGCCGGACAGGTCGGGCAGATCGGCCATCAGCGCGGCGTGGGCAAGGCCGGTGCGACCGCTCCAGCCGTCGCCGGCAGGGCTGTCGGACAGCACCGGCACGCAGCGGAAACCAGGCAGGCGCTGCTCCCAGCCGCGGGCGAGGTCGATCTGATACAGCCCGGCGAGGTCGCGGCTGCCCCAGTAGAGGGTCATCGACCGCGTCAGGCCGGTGGCGATGGCGTGCTCGACGATGCTCTTGATCGGCGCGAAGCCGGTGCCGCCGGCGAGCAGGATCACCGGTTTCGGCGAGCTTTCGCACAGACGGAAGCTGCCCAGCGGGCCTTCGAAACGCAGGATGTCCTTTTCCTTGAGCTTCTCGAAGACATGGGTGGTGAACTGGCCGCCGGGGACGAGGCGGATGTGCAGTTCGAGATGGTCGCCGACCTCGGGGGCGTTGGCGATCGAGAAGCTGCGGCGCTTGCCGTCGGCGAGCAGGAAGTCGATGTACTGGCCGGCGACGAACTGGAACTTCTCGCTGGCCGGCAGCTTGAGTTCGAGGACGATCACGTCGTCGGCCGGGCGGCTGAGTTTCTGCACGCGGCACGGCAGCTTCTTGACCGGGATGTCGCCGGCGCGGCCGACCTGGCGTACTTCGAGGAGCAGGTCGGAGCGGGGGTGGGCGCAGCACAGCAGGGCCATGCCGGCGGCGCGGTCGGCGTCGGTGAGGGTTGCTTCGCCGAAGCGGCCCAGATCCAGTTCGCCGGCGATCACCTTGCTCTTGCAGACGCCGCAGGCGCCGTCGCGGCAGCTGTAGGGCAGCAGCAGGCCGGCGGCGAGCGCGGCTTCGAGGATGGTTTCGTCGGCGTCGGCCGGAAAGGCGAGGCCGCTGGGCTGAAGGGTGACCTGGAACGACATGGTGGATGGCCGTGAGATAATCGCTGGATGAAACGCCGAAAAATGAAGCAGGTGCTGATCGTGGGCAGCGGCGACGTGGCCTGCCGGATCGTGCCGTGGCTGGTCCGCCGCTTCCGCGTCTGCGCCGTCGTGCGCCGGCCGGAAGAGTGCGGAAGGCTGCGCGCGCTCGGCGCGACGCCGCTGGTCGCCGACCTCGACCGGCCCGAAAGCCTGGCCCGCCTGGCCGGGATTGCCGACTACGTGCTCCACTGCGCACCGCCGCCCAATATGGGCAATGACGATCCGCGCACCCGCCGGCTCCTCGCGGCGCTGACGCATCGCGGGAGTCTACCACGACGGCTAGTCTATATAAGTACCACCGGCGTCTATGGCGACTGTGGCGGTGCGTGGCTCGACGAGACGCGCGGCCCGCGTCCGGCCTCGGCACGCGCGCTGCGCCGCGTTGCAGCGGAATGTCACCTCAGGCGCTTCGGGCGGCGCAGCGGCTGCCGGGTCAGCGTGCTGCGGGCGCCGGGCATCTACGATTCGGCCGGGCGTCTGCCGCTCGCCCGGCTGCAGAAGGGCGAACCGGTGCTGGCCGCCGCCGACGACGTGTTCACCAACCACATCCACGCCGACGATCTGGCGCGCCTGCTCGGCCTGACCCTGTTCCGCGGCCGCCCGAACCGGGTCTATAACGCGTCGGACGACAGCGTGCTGCAGATGGGCGAGTATTTCGATCTGGTCGCCGATGCGGTCGGCCTGCCGCGGCCGCCGCGACTGCCGCGGGCCGAGCTCGGCGGGCGCCTGTCGCCGCTGACCCTGTCGTTCATGTCCGAGTCGCGCCGCCTGAAGAACGCGCGCATCAAGCGCGAGCTGCGCGTGCGGCTGCGCTACCCGACGGTCGCCGCTGCGCTCGGTGCCGGCCGCCCGGCGGTTTCCTGAATCCCTTGTTCTCCGAGTCGAATCCATGCTTTATCTGAGCATCAAAGCGCTGCACATCATCTTCGTCACCAGCTGGTTCGCCGGCCTGTTCTACCTGCCACGCCTGTTCGTCAATCACGCGATGGTCAGCGACCGCGCCACCACCGAGCGCCTCGCGCTGATGGAGCACAAGCTCTACCGCTTCATGACGCCGCTGGGCATCCTCGCCGTCGGTCTCGGCATGTGGCTGTGGTTCGGCTTCGGCGTTGCCGGCGGCTGGGTGCACGCCAAGACCGGGCTGGTGACCCTGCTGATCGTCTATCACCTCTACTGCGGCCGCCTGATGCGCGACTTCGCCGCCGGCCGCAACACCCGCAGCCACGTGTGGTACCGCTTCTTCAACGAAGTGCCGGTGCTGGTGCTGTTCGCCTGCGTGTTCCTCGTCGTGCTGAAGCCGTTCTGATCCCGATCGCTGAATTTTCCGGACCTGCTGCCTTGAACTTCTTTGCCCCCTGTCCCCGCGGCCTTGAGCCGCTTCTTGCCGACGAACTCCGCGATCTCGGCGCCTCCGACCCGAAAGTCGTGCCCGGCGGCGTCCAGTTCGCCGGCGACTGGGCGCTGTGTTACCGCGCGAACCTCGAAAGCCGCCTCGCCACCCGCGTGCTGTGGCAGATTTCGATGGGCCGCTACCGCAGCGAGGAGGACGTCTATCGCATCGCCTACGCCCCGACCTGGGCGCGCTGGTTCACGCCCGAGCAGACGATCCGCGTCTTCGTCACCGCCCACAAGTCGCCGCTGCGCAGCCTGGAGTTCGTCACGCTGAAGATCAAGGACGCCGTCTGCGACCACTTCCGCACCGTCGCGGGGCGGCGGCCGAACGTCAATACCCAGGCGCCGGACATGCGCATCCACGCCTTTCTGTCGGCCGACACGGTGACGCTTTACCTCGATACGTCCGGCGATCCGCTCTACAAGCGCGGTTTCAAGCAGGCGGCGGTCGAGGCGCCGCTGAAGGAAAACCTCGCCGCCGGCATCCTGCGCCTGACCGGCTGGCGGCCCGGCGAGGAGGCGCTGTGCGACCCGATGTGCGGCAGCGGCACCTTCCTGATCGAAGCGGCGCAGATGGCGCTGGACGTGGCGCCGGGCCTCGGCCGCCACTTCGCGTTCGAGCGTTTCAAGCACTACGAGCGGGACGTCTGGCATCCGCTCCGCCAGGCCGCCGAGGCCCGCCGCCAGGCGCCGCGGCCGCTGGCGATCTACGGTTCGGACATTCTCGAAGCCCAGGTGCGCAAGACTTTCGTGAACCTGCGCAGCGCCGGCCTGGAAGACTGCGTCGAACTCGAACGCGCCGACCTTCTCGAACGCCGCGCCCCGGCCGCTGCCGGGGTGCTGGTCGCCAACCCGCCCTACGGCGTGCGCCTGTCGGACAGCTCGGAACTCGAAGTGCTGTACCCCAAACTCGGCGACGCGCTGAAAGCCAACTGGAGCGGCTGGCGCTGCTACTTCTTCACCGGCGACCCGGCCCTGCCGAAAGGCGTCCGCCTCAAGCCGAGCAAACGCACGCCGCTGTTCAACGGCGCCATCGAATGCCGGCTGTTCGAATACCTGATGGTGACCGGCTCAGCCCGCAAGCCGAAGCCGTCGGAATCGGAAACCTAGGCGGCTTGAACGGGGGCAGAAAGCGTAGCGAGCGCTTCGAGGCTGCGACGAGACGCACAGCCGTACTGGAGTACGGCGAGCACCGCAGTCGCGAGATCGGGCCGCGCAGTAGCTTTATGGGCGCCTTCAGACGATGTCGAGGTTCTGGATGCCCGAGAGCACATCCCGGTCGCCGCGCTTGCTCTTCAGCTTGATCTGCAGGCGCAGGTCGTTCATCGAGTCGGCGTTGCGCAGCGCGTCTTCGTAGGTGATCAGCCCGCGCTCGTAGAGGTCGAACAGGCTCTGGTCGAAGGTCTGCATGCCGAGGTCGCTGGAGCGCTTCATGACCTCCTTGATGCCCGGAATCTCGCCCTTGAAGATCAGGTCCGAGATCAGCGGCGAGTTGAGCATCACCTCGACGGCCGGCACGCGGCCCTTGCGGTCGCACATCGGCAGCAGGCGCTGGGAGATCAGCGCGCGCAGGTTCAGCGACAGGTCCATCAGCAGCTGGTGGCGACGTTCTTCGGGGAAGAAGTTGACGATCCGGTCGATGGCCTGGTTGGCGCTGTTGGCGTGCAGCGTGGCGAGGCACAGGTGGCCGGTTTCGGCGAAGGCGATGGCGTAGTCCATCGTGTCGCGGTCGCGGATTTCGCCCATCAGGATCACGTCGGGCGCCTGGCGCAGGGTGTTTTTCAGGGCCGGCTCCCAGGAGTCGGTGTCGATGCCGACCTCGCGCTGGGTGACGATGCAGTTCTTGTGGGTGTGCACGAACTCGATCGGGTCTTCGACCGTGATGATGTGGCCGAAGGTCTTTTCGTTGCGGTAATCGACCATCGCCGCCAGCGAGGTGGTCTTGCCGGTGCCGGTGCCGCCGACGAAGAT
>SSSX01000435.1 GCA_015657735.1 Zoogloeaceae bacterium | reverse complement strand
GCAGGTTCCGTTCAATACCGAAGCCCGTTCGGTCAGTCTTCAGGAAGCGCGGTCGCTGTACTTCGGTCGCGGCGAACTTCCGCAAGCCTTGCTCGACGATAATGTACTGCGTTCGTGGGAGCGCTGTCGTCAGGCCGGCCTTGATCCGGCCTGCAAGGGCGGCGGCGATCCCGACGTGCGGGCGGTCAATGAGGCCCGCGAGCGCAACCGCACCCTGCTGTCCCACGCCCAGCCGGTGCTTGAGCATCTCTTCGAGCAGATCCGCGACTCCCACAGCATGGTGGTGCTGGCCGACGCCCGCGGGATGTTGCTGCAGAGCTTCGGCGACCCCGACTTCCTGAGCCACGCCGAGCAGGTCGCACTGCGCCCTGGGGCAAGCTGGAACGAGGCCGACCGCGGCACCAACGCGGTGGGCACGGCGCTGGCCGAGCGCAATGCGGTCAACGTGTTCGGCTCCGAGCATTTCTTCGAGCGCAACGCCTTCCTCACCTGCAGCGCCGCGCCGATCCTCGACGCGCAGGGCCGGCTGATCGGCGCGCTGGACATCTCCAGCGACTACCGTGCCTACCAGCGTCACTCGCTGGGCCTCGTCAAGATGTCGTCGCGGATCATCGAGAAGCGCCTGTTCGAGGCCGAGTTCGCCCATCACGGCCTGCTCAGTTTCCACATCCGGCCCGACCACGTCGGCAGTCTGTGCGAAGCGCTGCTCGCCATCGGTCCCGACGGCGACCTGCTCGGCGCCGACCAGTCGGCCCTCGAGCTCCTCGGCCTGCGCCGCGAAGACTTGCCGCGCCGCCACTACAGCATGCTGTTCGACGTGCCGCTGGGTACGCTGGTCGATCGCGTCCGGCGCGATCCGTCGTCGCTGATCGCCATCGGCGGGCGCAACGGCGAGCGCTTCTACGCCCGTCTGCGCGGCAATTTTGGGTCGCTGTCGGCGGCCGCTCCGGTGCTCCTCGACGCGCGCGGCGAGCGGGTCGCCCGGCCGGCGAAGGTCGAGCCGGCGCCGGCCGCCGGCCGTTCGCGGCTGACCCTCAGGTGCCTGTCCACCGGCGACGAACGCCTGCAGGCCGCCATCGACAAGGCGAGCCGCGTCCTCGGCCGCGACATCCCGATCCTGATCCAGGGCGAATCCGGCGCCGGCAAGGAGATGTTCGCCAAGGCCTTCCACAACAGCGGTCCGCGCCGCGAGGGGCCCTTCGTGGCGCTGAACTGCGCGGCGATCCCCGAAACGCTGATCGAGTCCGAGCTGTTCGGCTATTCCGGCGGCGCCTTCACCGGCGCGCGCAAGGAAGGCGCGGTCGGCAAGATCCAGCAGGCCCATGGCGGCACGCTGTTCCTCGACGAGATCGGCGACATGCCGCTGTCGCTGCAGGCGCGCCTGCTGCGCGTGCTGCAGGAGCGCTGCGTGACGCCGCTGGGCACCAACAAGAGCATTCCGGTTGATATCACGCTGGTCTGCGCCACCCACCGCCGGCTGAAGGAAGAAGTCGCCCGCGGCGGTTTCCGCGAGGATCTCTACTACCGCCTCAACGGCCTGTGCATCAACCTGCCGTCGCTGCGGGAGCGCAGCGACATCGGCAGCCTGATCGAGAAGCTGCTCCACGAGGAGGCCGGCCCGGACCGCCAGGTGACGGTGTCCCACAAGGTCATGGAGGCCTTCCTGCGCTACCGCTGGCCGGGCAACATCCGCCAGCTCAGCAACGTCATCAAGGTGGGGATCGCGCTGCTCGACGACGACGAGGACGTGATCGAAACCTGGCACCTGCCGGACGACGTCTTCGAGGAGATCGGCGAACTGGCGGCGGCTCCGCTTGCCGGGGCATCCGCGCGCGGCGCCGCCGACGAGCCGGCGGCGGTGCCGGCCGCCGCTGCGGGCAGCGCCGCCTTCGGGCGTCTCGAGGAAATCGAGCGCGACATGATCCAGCGCACGCTGGAGGCCGAAGGCGGCAACATCTCCGCCGCCGCCCGCCGCCTCGGCATCAGCCGCAACACCCTGTATCGCAAGCTCGGGCGTTTCTGAGCCGGGCCGGTGTAAGGGCGACCTTGTCGCCCTTACACGTCGGCGAGGATCGCG
>SSSX01000434.1 GCA_015657735.1 Zoogloeaceae bacterium | reverse complement strand
TCACGCCGGTCGCACCCAGCGCGCCGAGCACCCGCTCGACACTATTGACCTTGTCGGCAGCCGAATAAACCGCCGCCCCGCTGGTCAATCGCCGGATATCGTGCCCCGACGCGGGATTGGCGACGATACCAATCACAGGAGAGGCTTCCGATATATGTCTCACATTCGCTCCGCAATTCGGATTCAGGTCCAATCCATTTAGCAGAGGTCGTGCCAGGAATTGACGCGCCAATTTTTATTGCGGCGCAGCAATGAAAATCGTCAATTCAATCAGCCGAATTATTAATTCACCGTTTGCGGGCGCTGCATCGCAATAAATCCCAACCTCCCGGGAATTGACACACGCGACCAGAAAAACAAAATAAATGAGACACTTGTCTCATTTTCTCGCCCCAACGGCGGCATTGATTTAATTGACGTTACGGCATACGCTTCGTCCTGCCAAAGGAAGGCAATACACAAAACACAAAAAATCCCTGCCATTAATAAACATAGGGGAAGACAATGATCCGGGGTCATGGAGAGATCACCCGCCACGTGGAGCGGGTGGTCGATGTGGTGGAGCGTGGCAGCAAGCTGAGCCGTCAGCCGGTTCACGACCGTCTGGCCCGCTCGTGGCAGCGCTCCCTCAGCAACTATCGCGTCGATCCGGGGCAGGCGAGCCTGCCTCAGGTCGTCACCGCGCGGGAATTGCGCGAACACCGCGAACGTCTCGACATCTTCATGCGCATCGCGCGGGAGGGCGTCGACCGTCTGTACGATTCGCTGCGGCCGGTCAATTACTGCGTGCTGCTCACCGACGCGGCAGGCGTCACGGTTGATCTGCGCACCGTGCCCGAGCTCGAGCGGGAGTTCCGCAACGAGGGCTTTCGCGACGGCACCCGCTGGTCGGAGATGGAGGAAGGCACCTGCGGCGTCGGCACGAGCCTGGTCGACCGTCAGCCGATCCTGGTGCACCGGAACGAGCACTTCCGCTCCCACAACATCGGTTTCACCTGCAGTTCGGCGCCGATCTTCGGCATCGACGACGAGCCGCTCGCCGTGCTCGACGCCTCGGCCCTCAACTCGCCCGAGCACCGCGAGAGCCAGACCCTGGTGTTCCAGATGGTGGTCGAGAAGGCCCGCCTGATCGAAGACGCCTTTGCGTTCCACAGCCTGCGCGGCTACTGGATTCTCCAGCTCGGCCGCAGCCCCGAGCTGATGCACGTCCACACCGACTATCTGGTCGCCTTCGACGATGCCGGCCTGATCGTCGGCGGCAACCGGCGCGCCCGCCAGGAACTGCTGCAGCGCCGCGGGCCATCGCCCGCCGCCATCGGCGATCTGTTCGAATGCTCGGCAGCCGACCTGCTCGCCACCGCCCATGCGCGCCCTGGCCAGGCCATCCCGCTGCGCATCCTGGGCAGCGGTGCACGCATCTTCGGCCTGCTGCGCGCCCCCGACGCCCGCCCGCGTAACCACCCCGCCGGCGACACCGCGGCCCGATGCCATGAAGCCGCCAACGCGGCCGAAGCGCGCGGCTTCGGCCACCTCGCCACCACCGACCCACGGGTGCGCAACAACGTGCAGCGCGCGATGAAGGTGGCCGACCGCGACATTCCGGTGATGCTGCTCGGCGAAACCGGGACCGGCAAGGAAGCCTTCGCCCGCGCCATCCACGACGCCAGCGGACGCCACAAGCAGCCTTTCGTGGCCCTCAACTGCGCCGCCATCCCCGAAAGCCTCATCGAGAGCGAACTGTTCGGCTACCGCGATGGCGCCTTCACCGGCGCCCGCAGCAAGGGCGCGCGCGGCAAGATCATCCAGTCCGACGGCGGGACGCTGTTCCTCGACGAGATCGGCGACATGCCGCTGGCGCTGCAGAGCCGCCTGCTGCGTGTCCTCGCCGAGGGCGAGGTGCTGCCGCTGGGCGCCGAGCAGCCAACCCCGGTGCGCCTGCACATCGTCTGCGCCACCCACCAGGATCTCCCCCGGCTGGTCGCCGAGGGCCGCTTCCGCGAGGATTTGTATTACCGCCTGAATGGCGCGGTGTTCCTGCTGCCGCCGCTGCGCGAGCGCGAAGACATCGGCAGCGTGATCGACCACGTGCTGAACGAGGAACGGCAGGCCATGGGCGAGCCCCAGCTGCGGCTCGCCGACGAAACCCGCGACGCGCTGATGCGTCATCCGTGGCCGGGCAACATCCGCCAGCTGCGTCACGCGATGCGCTACGCCTGCGCGCTCAGCGAAGGGCCGCTGCTGATGCCGACGCACTTCCCTCCCGACCTTTTCTATGCCGCCCCGTCCGCCCTGCCGCGGACGCCGCCGGCCGCAGCGCCGGCGCCGCGCCCGGCGCTGGCGGAGGAAGTCCTGCCGCCGCTCAAGCCCAAGGATCTGGCGCTGCGCGACAAGATGCTCGAAACCCTGCGCCGCAACCAGTGGCAGGTCACCGTCTCGGCCCGCGAACTGGGGCTGTCGCGCGCAACCTTCTACCGCAAGCTGACCAAGCTGCAGATCGTCGCGCCCAACCGCCAGGCCTGGTGAGCGGCGGTGTTCCGTCCATGATGCAAAGGGGCCGCCCGGCGCGGCCCCGTTTGTTTTGCGCGGCGGCGACTATGGCTGTTTACGGCTGTTGCTGCCCCAGGTGCTTGAGGTAGGCGACCAGTTCCCAGATCTGTTCGGGGGTGAAGGCGGCGCCCCACGGCGGCATGACCTCGGCGCCCTGGCGGCCCTTGCTGATCGTCTCGAAGGCCACCTCGGGCGGCAGATCGTCGCGCCCCTTGAAATCCGGCGCCCGCCCGCCCGAGCCCTCGTGGCCGTGGCAGTAGCCCGCGCAGGTCTTGGCGAAACGCCGGCGGCCGGCATCGACACGGGCCGCGTCGGCGAGATCGAACGGGGCCAGCGTCAAGTGCGCGGCGGCCTGCGGGGCGGTCGCGGCGAGCAGCCGCACATAGCTCACCAGTTGCTCCACCGCCTCGTCGTCGAGCACCGTGCCCCACGGCGGCATCGCCTTGTCGCCGTGCTTGCCGTGCACGATGCGCTCGCGGATCAGCGATGGATCGAGCTCGGCGCGCCCGGCCAGCCGCGGGCCATAGCTGGCTCCGCCGCCGCTGGCCGCCACGCCCGTACCGGCGGCGCCGTGACAGCTCACGCACAGCGCGTCGAAGCGGTTCTTGCCGGCCGCCACGCGGGCCTTGGTGTCGTCGGCGGGCGGGGCCACCGCGGCCGCCGTGCCGGCCAGCGACAGCAGGATCAGCCCGCGCAGGAGCGCCGGCCGGAATCGGATCGAAATAGTCATTGTTGTGCCCATCCACAAAAAAATGGGGTGCGGCGAGGGGAGGTCTCTCGACGCCGCACCCCTGAACAGCACGGCCGCCGCGTCCGGTCTGGCCGTGCCGCGGAGCGACTTACTCGAGGGTGAATGCCATCAGCGCCGCGCCGCCCGGCAGATCCTTGATCTGCGGGAAGGCGCCGGCCAGGAAGCCCGGCGCGTGCGAGCCGAGCCCGGTCGGGATCACGATGTACTGCTTGCCCTTGACGGCATAGCTGACCGGACCGCCGCGCACGCCGGAACCGGCATTGAAGCGCCACAACTCCTTGCCGTTGTCGGCGTCGTAGGCGAACAGATGACCTTCCATGTCGCCGGTGAACACCAGTCCGCCGGCGGTGGTGAGGACGCTGGCGAGCGGCGGCAGCGGGTAGCGGATGCTCCACTTGACCTTGCCGGTCAGCGGATCACGGGCATCGAGGCGGCCATCCGGTTTCTTGCCGCTGGGCGGGGCGACGAGCTTGATCTCGTCGATGCCGAGCGACAGCGCCGAGATGGCGGTGAGGTTGGCCGGATCGTCCTTGCCGGCGACGACCTCGTTGCACACCTCCATCGCGTGGGTGTACCAGAGGCCGGTGCCGGGGTTGTAGGCGCCATGGTTCCAGCTGCGCGCACCGAGCAGGTTGGGGCACAGCAGCTCGCGCTGGCCCGGACGCGGCCGGCGCGGTTCGATCAGCGCCCCGGTCTTGGGGTCGATGCCCTTCGCCCAGTTCATGTTTTCGGCAAACTGCCAGACGTTCTCCAGGCTGCCGTCCTGCTTGTCCATCACGAACACGAAGCCGCTCTTGTTGAGGTGGACGATCACGTCCTTGCCACCCTTCTTGACCACCAGCGCCTCGTAGGCCGCGTCGAAGTCCCAGCTGTCGTGAGGAATCTCCTGGCGATGCCACTTGAGCTTGCCGCTCTTCGGATCGAGCGCCAGCAGGGTCGAGGTGTACTTGTTGTCGCCCTCGCGGCCCGGCGTGTAGTAATCGGGGGCGGCGTTGGAAGTGCCGATGTAGATGGTGTCGGAGGCTTCGTCGTAGGTGCCCGGCATCCACGCCGAGCCGCCGCCGACCTTGCCGCTGTCGCCCGGCCAGCTGGCGGGGTCGTCCTTGATGATGTCGAAGGTCCAGGCCGGCTTGCCGGTGTCGGCATTGACGGCATAGATCTTCCCGGCGATCGGCTGGTCGCCGCCGGTGGTGCCGCCGTAGAGCACATCGCCGGCCAGCTGCGGCGGCGACGAGAACAGCGCGCCGTACTGGCTCTTCGGGTCGGTGAGCTGGGTGGACCACAGCTCCTTGCCGGTCTTCTGGTCGAGAGCCACGAAGCGGCCGTCCAGCGTGCCGACGAAGACCTTGCCGCGCCCGACCGTCACCCCGCGGCTGGCAGAGGCGTAAAACGCCTGCTTGGCGATGGCGTTGAGCTTGGCGGCGTAGTGCCAGAGGGTGCGGCCGCTGGCGGCATCCACGGCCCAGACGTTGTTGTCGGCCGAAATGTAGTACAGCACGCCGTCCAGCACGATCGGCGTGGCCTGCAGGCCGTGGGTGATATTGCCCGGCTGGTGCACCCAGGCCACCTTGAGCTTTTTCACGTTCTGCGTGTTGATCTGGGTGAGCGGACTGAAGCGCCACGCGTTGGCGCTGCGGTGGTACTGAGGCCAGTTGTCGGGGTCGGCGTAGCCGGGGCGCGCATCGGCAGCCAGGCAGGCGCCGCCGGCGATCAGGGAGACAGCGGCAACGACGGGGGACAGGACACGTTTCATGATGAGGTTCCTCGCGGGAATGAAGAGGCCGTGGGCCGCCCGGGGCAGCGTCCGCTGCCGGGCAGCGCGGGCCCGGGCGGTCTCAGAAGGTGAAGTTGATGCCGGCGTTGAGGAGCGTGGCCTTGTGGCCGACGCTCGGAATCCCCGCCGCGACGATGCTGGTCTTGATCGTCGCCGCCGAATCGGCATCGACGTAGGCCGCCTGCACGTACAGCGTGGTGTCCTTGCGCAGCGCAAAGTCGTCGCTGATCACGATGTTGCGGGTGTGGTCCTGCGGATTGAGGCGATCCTTGTTGTCGTAGTAGGCCAGCGTGGCGGTGTGGTCGGCGTGCCACTTCCAGTCCATGCCGACACCCGCCGCATTGACGTTCGACACATTGGCCCCGGTCGAATGATTGTTGCGCGCGTTGAGGTAGTTGGCCTTGAAGGTGAAGGGGCCGTAGTGCACGGCGATCCCGAGGCCGCCGTGGCGCACGTTGTCGTTGGCGGTCTGTTCGTCCTTGACCACCTGATACGACGCCGACAACACCACCGGGCCGGTGTAGGTGCCACCCAGCGCCCAGGCGCTGTTCTTCTGGGTGCTGCCCGACTGGCCGCCCGCCGACCACAGCACGCCGAAATTGAACGGCCCGACCGTATTCCGGTACTGGATCGCATTGCTGAAGAAAATACCGACATCGTTATTCGTATTGCGGTCGGTGCCCGGCGCCCCGGCCGTCGCCGCATATTGGTTATAGGCCCAGGCGTAGAGGTTGGAGAATTGCTCCTTGAATGCGCGCGGCTCGGTTGCGATATGGGCGAGCAGGGCCGGACCATATTGCCGGCCCAGGGTCACGCTGCCCCAGTCGCCTTTCAGGCCGAGGTTGGCCTGCCGGCGGAAGAAAGGCGTGCCGGTGCCGGACGCGTCGCCCGAGCCATGGAAGCGGCCATTGTTGGTGTCGTAATGGATTTCCAGATTGAAGAAGCCTTCAAGTCCGCGGCCGAGATCGCGGTCGCCCTTGAAACCCAGCACCGACTGGCGCAAACCGCTGGTTTCCATGGAAGTCTTGCTCTTTCCGTCGGGGTCGGTGCGGCTCTGGTAGAGCAGGCCGGCATCGATGATGCCGTAGATCGCCACATTGGTTTCGGCCAGTGCGGGAAATGCAAGGACCGGCAGGACGACCGCAGCGGCAAGCCGGCCGTCGATTCGCCCACGACGCATGGAAGGAATCGGATTCATGATTGTCTCCTCTTTTTTGATTGGCGGCCCCGGAGTACCTGCCCGGAGCATCGGGATGCCTTTTTCCCTGAGCGGATGGGGCATGGGAGGAGAATTGCAATTTCTTTGCCAGCAAATAAAAACGCTATGAATCCGTGGATTTAAGGCCGTGCGGAGAAAAATAAGGAGACACCTGTATCAATTCGCCTGCCGCAAAAGAGACGGCTGTTCCGCGATTGAGACGGATGCGCCAGCGGCGCGCCGCCAAGTCGCGCCGAATGGGTGTGGTCTGATACTTGCTCTTTCGCCAGACCCTGACGAGGCCGGCGTTTTTCCACCCGGACCGGCCCAATCCAACGGAGAGCCACCATGAACGCCCACGAAAAATTCCTCGCTGCGTCCGCCCACGTGGACGAAGCGGCGGTAGCGCCGCTGCCCAATTCCCGCAAGATCCATGTCGAAGGCAGCCGCCCGGACATCCGCGTGCCGATGCGCGAGATCAGCCAGGCCGACACCCCAACCGGCTTCGGCGGGGAAAAGAACCCGCCGATCTTCGTCTACGACTGCTCCGGCCCCTACACCGACCCGGCCGCCCGCATCGACATCCGCTCCGGCCTGCCGGCGCTGCGCCAGCGCTGGATCGAGGAGCGCGGCGACACCGAAGTGCTCGCCGACCTCACCAGCGAATACGGCCGCGCCCGCGCCGCCGACCCGGCCCTCGACGAGCTGCGCTTCCCCGGCCTGCACCGCACGCCGCGCCGCGCCCGGGCTGGCCAGAACGTCTCGCAGATGCACTACGCCCGGCGCGGCATCATTACCCCCGAGATGGAATTCGTCGCGATCCGCGAGAACGTCAACCGCGCCGCCTACCTCGAATCCCTGCGCGCCACCGGCCCGCTGGGCGAGAAGATGGCCGCGCTGCTCGGCCGCCAGCACAAGGGCCAGGATTTCGGCGCCGCCATCCCCGGCGAGATCACCCCGGAGTTCGTGCGCTCCGAAGTCGCCCGTGGCCGCGCCATCATCCCCAACAACATCAACCACCCCGAGTCCGAGCCGATGATCATCGGCCGCAACTTCCTGGTGAAGATCAACGCCAACATCGGCAACTCGGCGCTCGGCTCGTCGATCAACGAGGAAGTCGACAAGATGACCTGGGCCACCCGCTGGGGCGGCGACACGGTGATGGATCTGTCCACCGGCAAGAACATCCACGAGACCCGCGAGTGGATCATCCGCAACTCGCCGGTGCCGATCGGCACGGTGCCGATCTATCAGGCGCTCGAAAAGGTCAATGGCAAGGCCGAGGAGCTCAGCTGGGAGATCTTCCGCGACACGCTGATCGAACAGGCCGAGCAGGGCGTCGATTACTTCACGATCCACGCCGGCGTGCTGCTGCGCTACATCCCGCTGACCGCCAGCCGGATGACCGGCATCGTCAGCCGCGGCGGCTCGATCATGGCCAAGTGGTGTCTGGCGCACCACAAGGAGAGCTTCCTCTACACGCACTTCGAAGAGATCTGCGACATCATGAAGGCCTACGACGTGGCCTTCAGTCTCGGCGACGGGCTGCGCCCGGGCTCGATCTACGACGCCAACGACGCGGCCCAGCTGGGCGAGCTGGAAACCCTCGGCGAGCTCACCGACATCGCCTGGAAGCACGACGTGCAGACCATCATCGAGGGTCCGGGCCACGTGCCGATGCACCTGATCAAGGAGAACATGGACCTGCAGCTCAAGCACTGCAAGGAGGCCCCGTTCTACACCCTCGGCCCGCTGACCACCGACATCGCGCCGGGTTACGACCACATCACCAGCGGCATCGGCGCGGCGATGATCGGCTGGTACGGCACCGCGATGCTGTGCTACGTGACGCCCAAGGAGCACCTCGGCCTGCCCGACAAGGACGATGTGAAGGAAGGCATCATCACCTACAAGCTGGCCGCCCACGCCGCCGACCTGGCCAAGGGCCATCCGGGCGCGCAGATCCGCGACAACGCGCTCAGCAAGGCACGCTACGAGTTCCGCTGGGACGACCAGTTCAACCTCGGCCTCGACCCGGACAAGGCGAAGAGCTTCCACGACGAGACGCTGCCCAAGGAATCGGCCAAGGTGGCCCACTTCTGCTCGATGTGCGGGCCGCACTTCTGTTCGATGAAGATCACCCAGGACGTGCGCGACTTCGCCGCCGCCCAGGGCATCGCCGAGACCGAAGCCCTCGAACAGGGCATGGC
>SSSX01000433.1 GCA_015657735.1 Zoogloeaceae bacterium | reverse complement strand
TCGCCGCCCGCCGCCCGCTGTCGCTGCGCCTGCGCCTGAGCCTGGTGCTCACCGCGCTGGCCGCCGCCTTCGTGCTGACCGGCGGCGCGCTGTGGCTGCGCGACGCCCGCGTCGCCATCGCCGAGGAGATCACCGCTGCCCACCGGGTTGCCGCCCAGTGGCTGGGGGTGGCCGCCCGCGGCGCGGCCGAGGGCGACCCGGCGTGGAGCGAAGCCCGCCTGCTGGCCCACCTCGCCGCGGTCGGCCGCATCCGCGCCCATCAGCTCGAAGCCCGCGACGACGCCGGCCGGCTGCTCTACCGCTCGCCGCCGTCGACCTACAAGGCCGGCCACGACGCCCCCGCCTGGTTCGCCCGCGGGTTCGAGCCGGCACTGGCGCCGCTCCACTTCAACGCCGGCCGGCTCAGCCTGCGCCTCGAAGCCGACGCCTCCCGCGCCATCGTCGACCTGTGGGACGATCTGGCCGCCGCCGCCGGCCGCGCCCTGCTCGCACTCGCCGGGCTGTTCGCCGGCTGCTGGCTGGCCCTGTCCCGCGCGCTGCAACCGCTCGACCGCGTGATGGCGGCTCTCGACCGCACCGGCCGCGGCGATTTCGACACCCGCCTGCCGGAACACGGCCCGGCCGAACTGGCCCGCCTCGCCGGCGCCTTCAACGCCATGGCGGCGCGGCTCCACCGCAGCGTCGCCGACAACGTCCGCCTGAGCCACGAACAGGCCGTCGCCCACGCCGTCACCGAACGCCTCGAAGCCGACCGCCGCGCCATCGCCCGCGAACTCCACGACGAACTCGGCCAGAGCATCACCGCCGTTGCCGCGCTGGCCGGCGCGATCGCCCAGCGCAGCGGCAGCGAGGCGGCGCTCCGGCGCAGCGCCGAGACCATCGGCGAAGTCGCCGCCGGCATGCACGACGCCGTACGCGCCCTCCTGACCCGCCTGCGCCCGCCGCGCCCCGGTCCGCAGGAAACCCTCGCCGACGCGCTGCGCAGCTACCTCGGCGCCTGGCAGACGCGCCATCCGGACATCGAACTCACCACCGAACTGTTCTCCGGCCCCCATCCGCTGCCGGACGACATCACCCTCGCCGCACTGCGGGTGGTGCAGGAATCGTGCACCAACGTGGTCCGCCACGCCCAGGCGAGCCGGGTGCGGGTCCGCCTGCTGCGCGACGACAGCGGCCTTTCCGTCGAAATCACCGACAACGGCCGCGGCATCGAGCCGGCCACCGGCCAGCCCGGCTTCGGCCTCACCGGCATGCGCGAACGGGTCGATGGCGCCGGCGGCAGCCTGGCGATCAGCAGCCCACCTGGCGGCGGCACCCGCATCCGCGCCCGCCTGCCCCTCGCCCACACCCCAGCGGAGAGCACCGCATCATGAACCTCGACAACGTGACCCTCGTGCTCGCCGACGACCACGCCATCGTCCGGCTGGGCTTCCGCCTGCTGCTCGAATGCGTCGGCGCCCGCGTGCTGGCCGAGGCCGACAGCGGCGAAGCCGCCCAGCGCCTGTTCGCCGAGTTCGCCCCGGACCTGCTGATGATGGACTTGTCGATGCCGGGCTGCGGCGGGCTGGCGGCCCTCGAGCGCATCGTCGCCCGCGATCCGTCGGCGCGGGTGCTGATCGCCTCGGCCCATGCCGACCCGCTGACCGCCGAACGCGCGCTGAAGGCCGGCGCCATGGGCTATCTGTGCAAGCGCAGCGCACCGGACGAACTGCTGCGGGCGGTCGGCCTGGTGGCCGCCGGCAAACACTATCTCGACCCCGAGATCGCCGCCGCGCTGCGCCGCGCCGATCGTCCCGAACATCCGGCCGAGGCGCTCACCGACAAGGAATTCCACGTCTTCCTGCAGCTCGCCCAGGGCCGTTCGGTGGCCGAAGTGGCCGACAACTTCCACCTCAGCCCCAATACCGTCGGCACCCACCTCTACCGCATCAAGCAGAAACTCGGCATCCAGAACATGGCCGAACTGGCGATGGCCGCGGTGCGGGCGGGGCTGATCGAGGTATAGCCAGCGGCCGGCTCAGTCGGCCAGCACGGTCAGCACCAGCGCGCCGTTGTCGTATTTCTGCAGGTATTCGCCGATCTTCTCGAAGGTCGCGGTGACCGGCGGCAGCTCCGGCTGATCCGAGGTGGACACCTCGGCGCTGAACATCGAACCGAAGATCAGCTTGAGCGGATTCACATTGACCGGCTGGGCGGTGAAGAAAGCCTTCTCGTTGGCCTTGATGACCTTGATGTCGCCGGTCTGGTAGATCGCCGCATTGACCACGTCGAGCACGAACTCGGTGCAGTTCTGCCGGCCCAGCGTGAAGGGATTGGCGATCACCGAATAGTCCGGCTGATGCAGCGCCGCATAGGTCGGCGAACCGATGACGTCGAGCAGGCGCCGCTGCAGTTCGGCCGACGGGACGATGATGCCGGCCTCGAGGCGGGCCACGCCGGCGAAGAAATCGACCGGAAAATCCTGCACCAGATCGCTGACCTCGGGGCGGTCGTCGCGCTGGTAGAGGTTGTAGATCGAATAGCCGTTCAGCTTGCGGCCGTCGGTGGTGGTGATCTCCGAATACACCGCGAAGGCCACGTGGGTGAAATGCATGCCCTCCGGCAGCTCGGACGGCGGCCGCCCCATCCGCGCCAGGATCGCCACCCGCGCGCCCTTTGCCGCCATCGTGTGCTCGACCTTCTTGGCAAAACCGACGATCTGATCGGCGCTGAAATGCGCGACCTCGCCGGCCTGGGTGCTGCTCGAACTGAAGCCGGCCGCCGCAGCCGTGCCGGCGAACAGCGCGGCCGACAACGCAAGGGCCGGCACGCAACGGAAAGCGTTCTTCATTCTGGTCGCTCCGGAAAAATGAAATCGCCCCGCCGACACCGCGCACGGCGGGGCGCGGATTCAGAACTTCTTCGGCTCGTCCTTCGGCTTGAGCGCCTCGTTGGGCGGCACCACGGTGATCGCCTCGTTGGTCACCTCGAGCGGCGTGCCGATCGGCGCGTTGGCCGCCTTGCGCGATTCACGGGCCGCCGCGGCGCTCGCCGCACCGGTCGACCCGAGCGCCGCGCCGCCTACCGACAGCGGCACCGCCGCTGCCGCCGAGGTGGCCCGGCCGGAGGCGGCGACGCCGTGCGCGGCGCTGGCCGCGCCATGGGCGCTGGCCTTGCGGGCCTCCTTCGACGCGGCGCCGGACAAGGTGTCGTCGGCCGTGGCGCCGCCGGCCAGCGCCAGCAGCGAGACAGTCAGCAGCGTTTTGGTCAGGCTCGTCATGGTGTTTCTCCTCGATGGACGGTGAATGCAATCATTCTATTCCTGCCACTTCGCGCTGGTGTGCCCACAACCAGGCTGTCGCCCCGGCGCAACAGCGCGCCCGCAATAAAAAACGGGGGCCAGCGCCCCCGTTTCGACATCACATCCAAGCCAGCGAAAATCAGCGCGCCGGCACCATGATGTCGGCTTCGCCTTCAACCACGGTCTTGCCGCGCACGGTGCAGATGGTGTCGAACTTGACCTTGCGCTTCTCGGCGTTCAGTTCCTTGATCGTGCAGCGGGTCACCACGGTATCGCCGATCTTGACCGGCGCCTTGAACTTGAGGGTCTGGGCCAGGTAGATGGCGCCGGGGCCGGGCAGCTTGGTGCCGAGCACGGTGGAGATGAAGCCGGCCGACAGCATGCCGTGGGCGATGCGGCCGCCGAACATCGTCGAGGCGGCGAGTTCCTCGTTGATGTGCACCGGGTTGTAGTCGCCCGAAACGCCGGCGAACATCAGGATGTCGGCTTCGGTGACGGTGCGGGCGTAGGCCGCGCTCTGGCCGACGGACAGGTCTTCGAACTTGTAACCGTAAAATTCTTCGAACTGGTTGGTCTGCTCGCTCATTGCTGCTCCCTTTGCTTATTGATGGTTGGAAATTCGTGGCCGGACGCCACCGGCGTCGAACGCCCCGGCAGCATACCGCAAACCCGCCCGGCTTTCGGCATCCCGATCGCCGCCCCGGGGCCGCCCGCGGCCGCCGCCATCCGGTGCCGCGCCGACGCATCGCGCTCGCGCGGCGGGCATTGAATGCAAACGGGCGACGAGGTTTCCCCCGTCGCCCGTGGCGACTCCGGCCCCGGCCGGAGCCGGGTTCAGGCGGTCGTCAGGCCTTGCGGATGCGGCGACGCAGCGCAAAGGCGTTGAGCGCGGCAAAGCCGGTCAGCGCCAGCACGCCCGGCTCCGGCACCTTGTTGATCGGCGGCGGGCAGGTCGGGTTGCAGGAGCCGGCAGTCGCGTCGATGAAGAGCGCGGAATCCAGCACTGTGTCCTTGTCGTTGGTGGTCACGAAGGCCAGCGTGTAGTCGCCGGTGGTGGCGAAGGTCTTGCTGTAGGTCTGCCAGCCGGAGTGGCCGGAGGTGCCGACAGCCTGGCCGAGGCCGTTGATGGTGGCGAGCACGTCGATCGAGCTGTCCGGGCCGATCAGGATGGCGAAGGACGGATCGTTGAACGGGATGTAGTCGCGGGCGACGTAGTCCCAGGCGAAGGAGATGCTGTCGCCGGCCTGGGCGGTGAAGCTGCGGTACAGCGCCGCGCCGTTGGTGATACCGCCGCCGTTGGGGTTGGTGTTGAGCGCATTGAGCGTGCCGCTGACGATGCCGAGGGTGCTCTCGATGGTGGCGAGGGTGGCGCCGTTGCTGTTCAGCTGGGCCATCGTGGTGCCGGCGGCGAAGATCGACCAGTTGGTGCTGTCGAAGGTCGTGACGCTGGTGCTCGGCGTGGCGAACACCGAACCGAGGGTGCTCCAGCCGCTCAGATCGCCGGTTTCGAAGTCGGCGTTGGACAGAGAAAGCGGCGCGGCAACCGCCTGTCCCGCCACCAGCGCGCCGGCTGCCAGAGCCGCGCACAGCAGAGATTGCTTGAGCTTCATCATTTTTTTCCCCAGACAAGTGCAATGAATTCGGTGAAGTGACGGGTGCCGTTACAGGAGCAAGCGTCATCCGCTAAAAAGCAAAAAATACGCCAAGCTCAGCTGCTGAATATTTTTCCTTTTTCAATCAGTCGGATGAACGGAAAAACCTGCCCCGCGCGGGAGCGCGACGGCCCGCCGCCATCCTTTTTTGTAAGATTTTCCGACAGGCCGCGGGCGACCTGCCCCTGCACCGGGGTTCAGTCCGGCACCTTGCCGGCCGCCGCCAGCCGACGCCATTGGCGGGCGAGGGCGGCGTCGCCGACGAGCGCCTCCAGATCGGCCGGCGCCGGCCAGGCCGGGTTCGGATAGGACGGCGCGCACACCTGGTTCATGCATTCGTGGGGCCGTACCAGCCGATGGTCGACGGCCGCGGCATAAGCGGCGGCGATGCCTTCGGCCATCAGCGCATCGATGAAGGCCGGATCGCGGTCGAGCTTGGAGGCGTAGTCCAGCCGGTAGCGCGCCAACGGGCCGTCGTCGCGCGCGGCAAGGCGCACGAAGCACACCGTGACGGCCTTGTAGTCGGCCAGCGGGCCGGCGATGGCGGGCAGCTCGGCCAGTTCGAAGGCGATCTTGTTCACCACGTCGATGGCGCGCAGCTCCTGACCGAGAGACAGATTGCCGGCCAGCTCGTTGCGCCGGTCGGCCTGTTCGTCCGGCGTCCGCGGCCCGCAGGCGGAGCCTTCGTAGCGGTTCGGGTTGATCTGCACGACCCACAGCAGATCCGGCTTGCGGTCGCGCTGGCGGTCGATGAAGAAATCGTTGATCGGCGGGTTCTGCGAATACAGGCCGTCCCAGAAGAAGCGCTCCTCGCTGCGGCCGGAGCCGTCGCGCAGCTCGACCGACAAGGGGCGGGCGACGAAGACTTCGGGGATGCACGCGCTGGCCAGCAGTTCGTCGAGCCGCACCCCTTCCTCGGGCCGCTCGGGAAAGGTCCGGAAGGCGCTCTGCGGTTCGTCCTCGGGGTTCACCACGTCCACCGCGCCGGCGAAGAAATCCATCCCCGGGCGCCCGAAAAAACGCTCGGCGTCTTCCGCCAGGCCGACCACCGCCCGCATATCGGCCTTCATGCGAGCCTGGATCATCGCCGAGACGGTCGCCATCGGCGCAAAACTCATGGCCGGCAGAACGTCCTGCCAGGCGGCGGGCAGCACGTCCTGCCACGACATCAGCCAGTGCCCGGCGGCATTGCTGAAATATTCCGGCCACCACTGGGGCGGCTTGCCGCGCGGATCGAGGCCGGCCTTGTTGCGGTTCCAGTAATGCAGCACCCGCCGGGCGCCCTCGGCCCAGCTGCCGTCGGGCGCGGCGCTCCAGGCCATCGCGGCGGTGAGCGCGCCGCCGGAGGTGCCCGACAGGCCCAGCAGGTCGAACCAGCGGCCGCCCTCGCCCTTGCGCTCGAAGTGCTCGAAGGACAGAAAAAGATAAGCCAGCACGCCGCCCGTGAAGGCGGTGTGGGAACCGCCGCCCTGGCAGGCGATGGCGAGGCGGGGCGAACAGGCGGAGACGTTGGGCGAAGTCATGTGGGAACCTGAAGAGTTGCAGACGCGGATCGTGTGACCGGCGATGGCCACACCGGGCCGGAAATTGGACCACTCTTCGGCCGCCGGCGCTACCACGGCGACAGGCTGCGGTGCGACGGACGGCAGTGGTCGGCCACCGGCAGGGCCGGATCGAATCCCCCCGCCCGGGGCGGATCAGGCGCAAGCCGGATTTCGTCGGGTTGGCGCACGTCGGTTAGAATTACGGGAATCTCACCGTAACAGAACACGCTTCCATGCCAGTACCCCACCAGGGCGAAATCGAACGCCTGCTCAAGGGCATCGACATCCCCGCCTGCCCGACCGTCCTCACGCGCCTGCAAAAGGAAATCGCCTCCTCCAGCGCGTCGCTGACCACCATCGGCACCCTCATCAGCGGCGACGTGGCGCTCGCCGCTTCGGTCCTCAAGGTGGCCAACTCGCCGGCCTTCGGGCTGCGCCGCAAGGTCAGCACCGTCCAGCAGGCGCTGCCGGTGCTCGGCATGCGCACCATCGGCAGCCTGGTGGCCGGCGTCGCGCTGCGCAACGCCATCGGCGGCGGCCCGCGCCTCGACCGCTTCTGGGATTCGACGACCCGCATCGCCCAGCTGTGCGCCCGGCTGACCCGGGAATTCCGCGGCGTGCCGGCCGACAGCGCATACAGCTTCGGCCTTTTCCACGACAGCGGAATCGCCGTGCTGATGGGCCGCTTTCCCACCTACCGGGAAACCCTGCAGATCGCCAACGCCACCGGCGACCGCCCCTTCACCGCCGTCGAGGACGAGCGCCACGACACCAACCATGCGGTGCTCGGCTACCTGCTGTGCCGCAACTGGGGCCTGCCGGAAGAAATCTGCAACGCCACGCTGCTCCACCACGACATGGAGATCTTCGCGCCGACCGCCGACGACACCGCCGCCAAGTCGCGCACCCTCGTCGCGCTCGCCACGCTGTCGGCCTGCTTCGTCGGCAGCTTCATGCGCATGAACGAGGACTCGGTCTGGCTGCTTGGCCGGGCGCCGGTGATGGCGCACCTGAACATCAACGAAAGCGATTTCTACGACCTGCGCGACATGGCCTTCGAAACACTGGAAAGCATGTGAAACCCGTTGCCCGCGCCACCACCGGGATGA
>SSSX01000432.1 GCA_015657735.1 Zoogloeaceae bacterium | reverse complement strand
GAGCCACGCCGACAGCGACAGCAGCACCGTCGTCTGCAGGCCGGAGAGCATCCAGCCGAGGTAGGTGCTGCCGTCACCGGAGGCGGCAGGGGCGAGGAAGACGCCCCAGTTCCATTGGTAACTCATTGTGTTGATTCCTTATGTAGGGGCGGCTTCAGCCGCCCTCGGACTTCGATCATCGGTACGCCTTTTGCTGGCGTCCGCGGGCGGCTGAAGCCGCCCCTGCCGGGGCACCCGTCGATCAGTACTCCATGAACATGCGCTGCAGCTCCCGGGTGTCCTGGGTGCGGGTCAGCGCGACGGCGGCGAGGATGCGGGCCTTCTGGGGGTTGAGGTCGTGGGCGACCACCCAGTCGTACTTGTCGTCGGGCTGTTCGGCATTGCGCAGCACGAAGCCGCCGCCGGTCACGCGGGAGGCGCGGATGATCTGCACGCCCTTGTCGCGCAGCGCCTGCAGGGTCGGCACCACCGCGCCGCTCACCGAGCCGTTGCCGGTGCCGGCGTGGATCAACGCCCGCGCGCCGCCTTCGGCGAAGGCCTTGTAGGCGGTGGGGCTGGCGTTGCCGTAGCCATAGGCGATGTCCACCGGAGCCAGCCTGTCGAGCGTGTCGATGTCGAACTCGGTGCCGGTGGTGTGGCGTTTGGCCGGGGCGCGGAACCAGTAGGCCTTGCCCTCGACGATCATGCCGAGCGGGCCCCACGGGCTCCTGAAGGCGTCGGTCTTGATGTTGACGCTCTTGCTCACGTCGCGGCCGGTGTGGATTTCGTCGTTCATCGTGACCAGCACGCCCTTGCCGCGGGCGTCCGCGGCGGCGGCCACGGCGACGGCGTTGTAGAGGTTGAGCATGCCGTCGGCCGACATCGCGGTGCCCGGGCGCATCGAGCCGACCACCACCACCGGCTTGTCGGTCTTGAGCACCAGGTTGAGGAAGTAGGCGGTCTCTTCCAGCGTGTCGGTGCCGTGGGTGATGACGATGCCGTCCACGTCGGGCTGGCGGGCCAGCGCCGCGACGCGCTTGCCGAGGGTCAGCAGGTGTTCGTTGGTGAAGCTCTCGGAGGCGATCTGGAAAACCTGTTCGCCGCGCACCTCGGCGACGTTCCTGATTTCCGGCACGCCGGCGATGAGCTTGTCCACCGGCACCTTGGCGGCCTGGTAGGTGGCGCTGTTGGCGACGCCGGCGCCGGCTCCGGCGATGGTGCCGCCGGTGGCGAGGATCACCACGTTCGGTTTTCCGTCCGCCAGCACCACCGACGACCACAGCAGCGCGGCGAGGATCAGGGGTTTCTTCATGATCGCCGCGCCCTTATTCGAAGGCCTTGTCGTTGGGCGCCTTGTAGAGCTTGAGCATGGCGTCGGACGGCGGGAAGCTAAGGTTGAGGCCCTTGGGCGGGATCGGCTGGGTGAACCACTTCTTGTAGATGGCTTCGGCCTCGCCGGAGGTCATCGCCTTGGCCAGCGCCGCGTCGACGACCTTCTTGAAGCCCGGGTCGTCCTTGCGCATCATGCAGCCGTAGGCCTCGAAGCTCTGCGGCGTGCCGACCACGGCCCAGTCGGCCGGCTTGCGGGCCTTGGCGATCTCGCCGTAGAG
>SSSX01000431.1 GCA_015657735.1 Zoogloeaceae bacterium | reverse complement strand
CGCCGGACGATGCGCCGGGTCAGGAGGTCGACCTTGGTGAGTCCGCCGTCGCGGCCGAACACGTAGGCGTAGCGGCCGTCGCGGGAGAAGGCGACGTGGGCGTGGGAGAGGTCGCCGAGGCCGTCGATGCGCCCGAGGCTGGTGTTGCCGCTGTGTTCGACGATCTGCACGCGGCCGGCGGCGCGCTCGATGACGACGCCGAGGTCGCCGGTGCCGCGCAGCGCGTCGGACGGGGCGGTGGCGCAGCCGGCCAGCCCGAGCGTCAGGCCGACGGCGGCGATGAGGGGACGGAGGCGCATGTCAGTCGAGGGGCGGGAAGCCCTGCTTGAGGCGGGCGACGATCCAGCCGGCCTCGGCTTCGTTCATGAAGCGCTGCCAGCCGGGCATCGCGGTGCCGGGGCGGCCGTGGATGATGGTGGCGACGAGCGAGTCGTCGGGCCAGCCGGCGAGGCGTTCGGGGGTCAGGGCCGGGCCGAGGCCGCCGGCCAGACGCATGCCGTGGCAGGAGCCGCAATCCTGACGGACCAGATGGACGAGTTCCTTCTGGCGGGCCGGAGCCGGTTCGGCGGCCCGCGCGGTGCCCACCGCGACGGCGGTGAGGCCGAGCAGCACGGCAACGTGGATGAGCAGCGATCGATCCATCACGACCTCCTTCGGGCAATGCCGCCAGATTAGGTTGGCGGAGCGCGAGGGGCATTGATGGGTGTCAAGAAGGGCCGGGCCCGAATGAAAACCGCCCTGCGGGCGGCAGGGCGGCAGAGGCGGAGGAAGGCCCGGAGCTTACATCGGATAGTAGACGCTCGTGACGAAGCGCCGCTCGTAGGGGCCCTTGACGTGAATCCACGCCGTCGGAACGCTGGTGGCGGCGGCCAGCAGCGGCGACGCGGCGGCGCTCCAGATGCCGACGACGCCGACGGTCGCCGTGGGCTTCACGTCCTGGTTGAAGGTGGCGTTCTCGAGGAAGGAGGTGGTTGCCGAAAAGCCGATGTTGTTCGGAACGTACTTGGCGTCGCCGGGCAGGCGCCACGACAGGGTGATGGCGCTGTTGGTGACGATCTGCGAGATCGTCGCCGGTGCGAAGGCGGTGAATTCGGCAAACCACTGGCTGGCGTTGGCGAGGGCGTCGGCGTTGGACACCGGTGCCCGCGGGACGGTGACCTTGATGTCGTCGCCCAGTGCGTCGGCGAGCTTGTTGCCGCCGGCGTCGTAGTAGGTCACGGTGTATTCGTTGTCGACGCCGAGCTGGCTGCCGTCGACGCAGAAATTATCTATCCCGAACCATGATTCGTCGCCGCACAGCGGCACCCACGACCCGCCCTGACTGTTGCCGAGCTTGTTGAGGACCACGAAGGACGACCCGCTGGTGCCGGCGCTGCGGTTGAGAACGAGGCCATTCACCGCGCGGCCGCCCAGCGTCCACGCGCCCGGCAGGCCCGGCCCGGTGATGGAGACGTACTGCACGCTGCTGTGGGTTTCGTTGGCGACCCAGAACTCGATGTTGCGCTGATAGGTGTATTGCCCGCCCGACAGGTGGCGCGCGTTGACCGCCTTGATCGTGGTTTCGCCGAGCTGGCGGTTGCCGAGGGCGCGCCAGTTGCCGCCGGCGTCCTTGCGGAAGGCCATGGTTTCCGAGCTGTCCTCGCCGGAGTTGTCGTTCTTGGCGTGGAAGCGCACCCACATGATGCTGCCGTCGGTCGAACGCCTGACGATGACCGGGTTGGACAGGTTCACGCCGACGTTGTCGGTGTTGAGGATGCCCTCGGTGCTCATCAGCTGGTCGAGGTTCTGCCCGAAATCGAGGTATTCCGGGTCGAACAGCGCGCGCAGGCTGGCGAGCTTGGCGCCGCTCGGAATCTCGGTGGCGAAGTAGCCGGTGATCAGCTTGAAGATGGCTTCGATCTGGCCGAGGTCGGTGACGGCGGCCTTGAGCGCGGCTTCTTCGGCGGTGGTCGGAGCCGGCAGCGCGGCGGCGTCGGTCTTGTTGGCCAGATCGTCGTGGATCTCGGCGGAAGTGATCAGGTTCTTGATGGTGGCCTGGGCGGTGAGCGGGTCGACGGTGACCTTGACCACGTCCATCACCGCGTCGAGGCCGCTGCGGTCAGCGCTGAAGGCGGTGCGCAGCAGGTCGATGGAACCGGCAACGCCCATCGCGTCGAGCACCGGCTTGAGGCGTGCGGTGAGCGTGGTGGTGGCGGTGCTGAGCTCGGCGGCGGTGAGCGTGGTGGCGCTCGGCGTGTTGTTGGCGAAGTACTGTTCGGCGGCCATGCCGGCGATGTTGGCGACGATCAGGTCGGTGAACGGGGTGATGTTGATGGTGTTGCCGACGTCGGCGCTGGTCGCCGCGGAGACGAGGGCGACATCACGCCCGCCGACGGTGCCGGCGGCGCGGAACAGGAAGGGACCGGTCATGCCGGCCACGTCGATGCGGTATTTGCCGTCGGCTTCGATATCGACGGTTTTCTGGGCGCCGAGGCTGTCCTTGATCGTGACCTTGCCGATGATCGGCGAGCCCGCGGCCGCGGTGCCCGAGATGACCGTCGCCGGAGCGGCCGTGCCGCCGCTTCCGCCGCCACCGCCTCCGCAGGCGGAGAGCAGAAGGGCGCTGCTTACAGCGATGGCAATGGCCGAGAGTCTTGCAGACATGATGCGTGCTCCACTGATGAGATATGTTGTTCGAGAAATCACAACTACTCATCGGCATATCACGGAAAATCTTTAGCGAAAAAATTAAATTTGTTGATTTTGATGTTTATGGCACCTCGAGCGGCCCGGACAGGTCCGCGCTGACGGGACATCAATGAAAAAGGCGCTGTCTCCGTTATCCGTGGAAACGCACGCGATCAGTGCTGCGCCGTAGGGGCGAACTGGTTCGCCCGCCCGGGAAAAAGCAGGGACAGATCCTGATTTGGCCGGCGGCTGGGCGAATGAATTCGCCCCTACGACCGATGCCTGCGTGGTAGGTCGAAAGCGTGCTTCAAAAGACGCCACCCCCAACGACGACAGCGCCATGAAAAACGGCGGAACCCACCGGGGTTCCGCCGCTGCGGCGTCGCTGCAGGCCGGGGTCAGCCTTTGAGGATCCAGGTGACGACGTCTTTCAGGTCGGCATCGTTGATCTTGTCGGCCCCGTTGGGCGACATCGGGATCGGGCCCCACACGCCGGCGCCGCCCTTGCGGACCTTGTCGGTGAGCTTGGCGACGGCGTCGCCCTGGCCTTTGTACTTCGCGGCGACGTCCTTGAAGGCCGGGCCGACGAGCTTCTTGTCCATCGCGTGACAGGCCATGCAGCCGGCCTTCTGGGCGGCGGCGGCCGGGTCGGCGGCGAGGGCGCTGCCGCTGGCGGCGGTGGCGAGCAGGGCGGCGAGAATCATCGAATATTTCATGGTTTTCTCCTTTTCAAGCAGAAAGCTGCCGACAGGCACAGGGCCTGACGGCAGCGGTCAGCGACGATCAATAGATGTCGTGCCGGGTGTTGTAGAGGTTGAAGTGGCCGGTCGGCGTGACGATGCGCGGATCCTTGATGACAGCCTTCAGTTGCAGGGTCTTGTCATCCACCACCACGATGGCGGATTCCTTGTTTTTGGCGCTCCACACCGAGAACCACACTTCGTCGCCCGCCTTGTTGTACTCGGGCTGCACCACGCGCTTGGCGCCGTCGTCCTTCAGGCCGGCCCATTCGGCGATGGGCAGGGTCTTGTAGCCGGCCGCCAGGTTGTTGATGTCGTACACAGCAACAGACTGGGACAGCTTCGGATCCGGGTTGAGCGGGGTGTCGGAGTACAGGTGCTTGGACTTCGGGTGGCTCTTGATGAACAGTGCGCCGCCGCCCGGGCCCTTGATGGATTCGACCATCTTCCAGGCGTATTGCTTGTGCTTGACGGGGTCGGTGCCGATCAGGGCGATGGTGTCGTCGCCCAGGTGGCCGGTGGACCACACGGGGCCGTACTTCGGGTGGATGAAGTTGGCGCCGCGACCCGGGTGGGGGATCTTGCCCACGTCGATCAGGCCGGCCAGCTTGCCTTCCTTCATGTCGATGGCGCCGATCTGGTTGGACTGGTTGGCGGCGACCATGAAGTAGCGCTTGGTGCTGTCGAGGCCGCCGTCGTGCAGGTACTTGGAGACCGGAATTTCCTTGGTCGAGATGGCGTTCAGGTCGGTGTAGTTAACCAGCAGGGTCTTGCCGGTTTCCTTCACGTTGACCAGGAATTCCGGCTTGAAGTGCGAGGCCACGATGGAGGCGACGCGGGGCTCGGGGTGGAATTCCTGATCGCCGACGGTCATGCCGCGGGTGGCCATGATCTTCAGCGGCTCGAGGGTGTCGCCGTTCATGATCACGTACTGGGGCGGCCAGTAGGAGCCGGCGATGGCCAGCTTGTCTTCGTAGCCCTTGAACTTGGAGGTTTCGACCGAACGGGCTTCGAGACCGGTGCGGATCTCGGCGACGTTGTCCGGCTTTTCCATCCACAAGTCGATCATGTTGATCTTGGCGTCACGGCCGATCACGAACAGGTAGCGGCCGGAGGCGGAGATGCGGGAAATGTGAACCGCGTAGCCGGTCTTGACGATGTTGATGATCTTCTTGGTGTCGCCGTCGATGAGTGCAACTTCACCGGTGTCGCGCAGGGTGGTCGAGAAGATGTTCTCGATGTTGTAGTTGTTCATCTTCTTCTTGGGACGCTGGTCCGGCGGAATGATGACCTTCCAGGTGGCCTTCATGTCCTTCATGCCGAATTCGGGCGGCTGCGGCGGGGTTTGCTGCACGTAGCGGGCCATCAGGTCCACTTCGTCGTCGGACAGTTCGCCCGAGGTGCCCCAGTTGGGCATGCCGGCCGGGGAGCCGTACTTGATGAAGACTTTCAGGTAGTCGGTGCCGGCGGCAAGGGTCTTGTCGGTGGTCAGCGGCTTGCCGGTGGCACCCTTGCGCAGCACGCCGTGACAGCCGGCGCAGCGTTCGAAGTAGATCTGGCGGGCCTTGTCGAATTCCGCCTTGCTCATCGGCGGGGCCTTCGG
>SSSX01000430.1 GCA_015657735.1 Zoogloeaceae bacterium | reverse complement strand
CGAGGCGAGGCCGCCGAGACGTTCGGCGATCCCCATCGCGATGGGAGTGGTGACCGACTTGGGGGCCAGCGAGACGAGGGTCGGTGTGCTGGCGCCGAGCAGGGCGCCGATGGCGTAGGCCGACAAGCCGGCGACCGCCGAACCGACGACGAGCGCGACGACGATCGGTCCGCTCATCGTCATCAGGCGCCGGAGCTGGCTGTGGAGCGGCACGGCGAGGGCGACGGTGGTCGGGCCGAGCAGGAAGTGCACGAACTGGGCGCCGTCGAAATAGCGCTGATAGGGCGTGCCGGTGGCGAGCAGCAGACTCACCAGGATCGTCACGCTGATCAGCACCGGATTGACGGCGGGGTGCCCGCCCGCCTTGCGGTGCAGGCCGATGGCGAGGAGGTAGGCGGCGAGGGTGAGGGTCAGCCACAGCAGCGGCTGGGCCGACAGGTAGACCCAGATCTCGGTCATGCTGTCGGGGCTCATGACGGCTCCCTGGCGGCATGCCGGCGGGTCAGGAGGTGCAGGGTCAGGCCGGCCGCGGCGAGGCCGAGCACGGTGCTGGCGACGAGGGCGACGGTGATCGGCAGCGCTTCGTCGGCGAGCCGTCCGGCGTGGAGCATCACGCCGGTGCCGGCCGGGACGAACATCAGCGAGAGGTTCTGCAGCAGTCCGCCGGCGGTCTGGCGCAGGGGTTCGTCGGGTCCGCGGCGGACCACGAGGTAGACCAGCAGCAGCGCCATCCCGATGACCGGGCCGGGCACCGGCAGGTGCAGCGCGACCCGCAGGGCTTCGCCGGCGAGCTGGAAAGCGAGGAGAAGGGCGATGGCGGCAATCATCGGCGGGGCCTTTGCTGGGCGGGTGGTGGCGGGGCGTCGGGGCGTTATTATCCGCCAAGCCGGGAGCGGGGCGCGGGACGAATGAAGGAGGGGCGGTGCGCGGACTGACCAGGTTGGAGCGGCGGGAAACCTGCTTTCACGAAGCGGGCCACGCGGTGGCCTTCGCGCTGGGCGGCGTGGCGGTCCGGCGCGTGGCGGTGGCGCCGGAGGGGGCCGCGGCGTGGCGGACGCCGAGCGACAACGGGCGGACCTGTTCCGACCTGTGGGGGCTGTGCGTGAAGTCGGAACTCGTGCTGCCGCGCCAGCTGCTGCGCTGGCTGATGAGCGAGGGGGCGCTGCAGCCGGACGGCACGGGCTACGAGACGATCCTCAAGAGCCCGGAAGGCCGCGCCCAGGTCGAAGCGCTCACGCAGCGCCAGCAGCGGGAGATTCGTGCCCAGATCGTCGGCCTGCTGGCCGGCCCGGCGGCCGAACAGATCTGCCGTGGCGAGCCGGTGCGGCTGGGCGGGCGGCCGGAACTCGACGATGTCGCCAAGGCCGCGGCGCTGACGTGGCTGTTGCTTGGCGACGACGAGCTGGCCCATGCCGCGATGCTGGCCGAACGCAGCGTGCGCCGGCCCGAGGTGTGGGCGAGGGTCGTCGGGCTGGCGACGGCACTCGAGGCGGCCGGCGAAGTGGGCGATGGCATCCGCGCCTTCCTGCCGGGCGCCGAGCCCGGCTGGCCGCCGGCGCCGCGCTGATCAAAGAAAAAGGCGATGTCCCCGTTATCTGTGGAAACGCGCTCAATCGGTGCTGCGCTGTGGGGGCGAACTTGTTCGCCCGCCGGGGAAGAAGCAGGGACCGACCCTGATTTGGCCAGCGCTTGGGCGAATGAATTCGCCCCTACGACAGATGCCACAGCCAACGGTGACATAGCCAAGAAAAAGGGCCACGCATGGCGTGACCCTTTGCGGCCGGGAAAGGCTGGCGGCTTACTTCTTCGCGGCCTTGGCGGAGGCGCTGCGGGCGGCCTGCATGAAGTTGTCGAAGCGGTTTTCGGCAACGGCGAACCACTGCAGCTGGTCGTCGCGGAATTTTTTCCAGGAGTCGTAAATCTTCTTGAACTTCGGGTTCTTGGCGGCGGTTTCGTCGTAGAGATCGCTGGCGGCCTTGTAGGCGGCGGCCATGATCTCGTTGGGGAAGGGGCGCAGCTGGGTGCCGGAGCCGACGAGCTGCTTGAGCGCGTTCGGGTTCTTGGCGTCGTAGCGGGCCTGCATCTCGGCGTGGGCGTAGAGACAGGCATCCTCGAGGATGGTCTGGTATTCCTTCGGCAGCGAGGCCCACTGCTTCTGGTTGATGTACATCGCGATCTGCGGACCGCCTTCCCAGAAGCCCGGGTAGTAGTAGTACTTGGCGACCTTGTTGAAACCGAGCTTCTGGTCGTCGTAGGGGCCGATCCATTCGGCGGCGTCGATGGTGCCTTTTTCGAGGGCCGGATAGATGTCGCCGCCCGGGATCTGCTGCGGCACCACGCCGAGCTTGGCGAGAACCTGGCCGGCAAAGCCGCCGCAACGGAACTTGAGACCCTGCAGGTCGGCGACGGTCTTGACCTCCTTG
>SSSX01000056.1 GCA_015657735.1 Zoogloeaceae bacterium | reverse complement strand
CGCACGGCGGCGAGCGTCTCGACAAGGAAGCGGCTGCGTCCGGCGAGGCTGCCGCCGTAGGCGTCGTCGCGCTGGTTGGCGCGGGCCGAGAAGAAGCTCTGGGCCAGATAGCCGTGGGCGAAATGCAGCTCCAGCCACTCGAAGCCGGCCGCCCGCGCGCGCCGCGTGGCGGCGGCGAAATCCTGCTGCACCCGGTCGATGTCGGCCTGGCTCATCGCGCGGGGCACCCGCGGCAGGTTCGCGCCGAAGGCCAGCGCCGACGGCGCCAGCGGCGTCCAGCTGCGCGCATCGTCCGCGGCGAAGTGGTCGTCGCCCTCCCACGGCCGGTTGGCGCTGGCCTTGCGGCCGGCGTGGGCGAGCTGGATGCCCGGCACCGCCCCCGCCGCCCTGATCGCGGCGGCGATGCGCGCCAGCCCCTCGATCTGCGCGTCGTTCCACAGTCCGACGCAGCCCGGCGTGATCCGCCCTTCGGGCGACACCGCCGTCGCTTCGACGATGACCAGCCCCGCGCCGCCGCGGGCCAGACCGGCGTAGTGGGCCCAGTGCCAGTCGTTGGTGACGCCGTCCACGGCGCTGTACTGGCACATCGGCGGCACGGCGATGCGGTTGCGCAGCGTGATGTCCTTGAGGGTGAAAGGCGAAAAGAGTGCAGCCATTGCAGAAGTCTCCGGTTTGTCGGGCAGGCACGCCCGGCGGGGCATGCGGAACATGGGGTGGTGGTGTCGGCCGGGTATCAAAGCATCTGGCGGGCACTTCCCGCCAGCCCTTCGATCCATTCCTGATGCGCGTTCAACATCGGATTGGGCTGGGTGGCCGCCAGTTGCCGGGCCGGGCCGCCGATCTGGGTTTCCTGGGTGAGGATGCGCACCCGGCCGCCCGGCAAATCTTCGAACAGCCAGGCGTGGTGCACGTCGAGGCGGTCGTCGCCGTCGCCTTCGACCCAGCCGTGCCAGGCCATGCGGGCCGGCCGGCCCGGCGCCGGCGGCTGGCACTCGGTCACCTCGGCCTCGACCGGAAAGCCGAAGGTCGTGAAGCGGAAACGGACCCCGGCACCCAGCTCGGGGCCGGCGCCGTCGTGGAAGACGATCTCGCCGGCGTTGCGGTAATAGCCCGGCCACAGCAGCGGCTGCGCCAGTTGCGGCCATACCTGAACGGCGCTGAGGCCCGCGACGATGATTTCGTTGGAGACGTAGTTGTCGGTGGTGCCGGGCAGATAGTCCACCGGCCAGACGATGTCGCTCACGGTGCTCGATTCCTTTGGATGCGTTGTGCGGCGGTCCGGATGGACCGGGCCGACGGAACCCACTTTATTTGAGTCGCTGCGCAGCATCAACTCACCTAAAATAACTTCATTCATTACATCATTGAACAAATCATGCGCAGCTTCGATCCGGTCCGGCTGAGCAGCATCGAACTGTTCTGCAAAGCCGCCGAGCTCGGCAGCTTCACCGCCGCGGCCGAATCGCTGGGCCTGACGCCGGCCTCGGTCAGCCGCTCGATCAAGCGCCTCGAAACGCGCCTCGGCGTCCGCCTGTTCGCCCGCAACACCCGCAATGTCCGCCTGACCAACGAGGGCGAACTGTATCGCCAGGAATGCCAGCGCGCCCTCGAGCAGATCGCCGAGGTCGAACGCGCCATCACCGGCCACCAGAAGGTGCCGAGCGGCCCGCTGCGCATCAGCATCGGCACGCTTTATGCCAACCACCGCGTGCTGCCGCTGCTGCCCCGCTTCACCGCCGCCTACCCGCAGATCGATCTCGAGCTGAGCCTGTCGAATCACGTCATCGATTTCGTCGATGACGGCTTCGACCTGGCCATCCGTCTGGGCACGCCGCCCGACTCGCGCCTGATCGCGCACTGGCTCGAGGATGCCCCGGTCGGCATCTTCGCCACACCGGACTACCTTGCCAAGCGCGGGACGCCGCAGAGCATCGAGGATCTTTCCGCACACGACTGCATCCAGTTCATCGTCCCCAGCACCGGCCGGGCCATGCCGTGGATATTCAGAAACCGGCACGGCGAGGACATCGATTTCACCTTCCGCAGCCGCTTCCGGGTACTCGACGACGTGCTCGGCTGCATCAGCTGGGCGCAGGCCGGCGGCGGCCTGTTCCAGATCTACCACTTCATCGCGGAACCGATGGTGGCGCGCGGCGAACTGGTCGAAGTCCTGCAGGATTTCGGCGGGCGCTCACGCCAGTTCTCGATCCTCTATCCGCACAACCGGCATCTGTCGGCGCGGGTCCGCGCCTTTGTCGAGTTCCTGCTGGCGGAGCTCAAAGCCGGCAGCCGGTGATGGGCACGCGGCACGGTGTTGCAGCACACGGAACGGCTCGACTGGATTCCGCTGGCGGCGGCGGTGCCGGCCTGCCTCGGACTGCTGGCGGTCTACGTCGAACATGCGAAGCGGCCGGCCACGGCGGGCGGAATCGTCCGCTGAACCCTGATGGCGGGGCCGCCCGGCCGCGCCGGCTCAGCGGAACGCGAACCACTCGCGGTGGAAGGTGCCGCGCCGCAGCACGCCGCCCGCGTACAGGCTTGCGGCGAGCTGCTCGCCCCACGCGGCGGGTCCGCAGAACCACACCGAGCTGCCGGCCGTCACGCAGGCCCGGATGGCGGCGTCGCCCTGCCGGCCGTCGCGCCACGATTCATGGCGGTGCAGCCGCACCCCCGCCGCCGCGCACAGCGCCGGCAGGTCGGCGGCGTACGCGGCGGGCCGCGCGCGCGCCGTGCTGTAGAAGAAATCCACCCGCGCCGACGCCCCGCCCCGGGCCGCCAGCGCCTGCAGGCGGGCGATGAACGGCGTCACGCCGATCCCGCCGGCAACCCATATCTGATTGTCGCCGGGGGCATCGAAGGTGAAGCCGCCGTAGGGCCCCTCCAGGCTCACCGTCTGCCCGACCAGGAGCCGCCCCGGCAGCGCGCGTGTGTAGTCGCCCAACGCTTTGATCGCCAGCGTCAGTTCGCCGCGCTCGGGGCGCCAGGCGCTGGCGATCGTGAACGGGTGCGCGCCCTCCCCCGCGTGCCCGAAATCGACCAGCACGTGCTGCCCCGCACGATGCCCGGGCCACGCCGCATCCGGCCGGCACACCACTTCCACGACAGCGTCCGGGTAACGCCGGATCGCGGTGACGCGGGCGGCAATGCGCCGCGCGGCGCCGAGGCGTCCCGCCAGGGCCTGCACGCCGGCCGCGGCGCCGACAGTGGCGACCAGGGCGCTCAGCCAGCCCAGCGGCTGCCGCCAGTAGTCGGCGGGCATCAACAGCAGGCCGTGATAGGCGCCGGCGATGAAGACCAGCGGAAAGAACTTGTGCAGCGAACGGAACCAGCGGTACGGAATCCGCCGCACGAGGGCGATCAC
This sequence comes from Zoogloeaceae bacterium, assembly GCA_015657735.1. Taxonomy (GTDB): domain Bacteria; phylum Pseudomonadota; class Gammaproteobacteria; order Burkholderiales; family Rhodocyclaceae; genus Zoogloea. The sequence continues at coordinate 2,468 of SSSX01000056.1, read as the reverse complement.
GACGAGCGCCAGCAGGATGTAGCCCGCCCATTCGCCGACCGACTTGGCGAGCTCGATCCAGGCGCTCTCCGGCCCCGTGCCCGGCGGCCGGCCGCCACGCGCAGGCCGCGTGATGACGCCGGCCCGGACGAGATTCCGCGGCAGCCATTCGAGCATCCAATGAACGAAGACGAGGAGGCCGGCACCGATGCCGATGTGCCGGTGCAGGCGATACAGCCGGTCGAGGCCGCCGCACACGCGTTCGAGCCGCGGCGGGCGGGCGGCCAGCGCCATGCCGGCGCTCATCCACCACAGCGCGAGCGTGCCGGACAGCAGGATCAGCGGCCGGCGCCAGTCCCACGGCGAGCGCGCCGCAGCGGCGACGTCGGGCAGCACGAAAATGCTCCACACCAGCAGCGGGACGGCCGCGAGGATGATCAGGGGGCGTTTCACGATCCGGGCTTCCATCGGCTTCATCGGCACGCGCGGCGCGGCATGGCCGTCAGCCGCGCCCGTCCGGTGCCTGGGCGCCGCCGCCCAGCACCTTGTAGAGCGTGACCGCGTTGGTGGCGACGGCCAGCCGCAGGCTGACCAGCCCCTGCTGGGCCGAGTAGTACGAGCGCTGGGCGTCGAGCGCGCTCAGGTAGCTGTCGACGCCCTTCAGATAGCGCGCCTCGGACAGCCGGTAGCTCGCCGCCGACGCCTCGGTGAGCCTCAGCTGGGCGCCCAGCCGCGCATCCAGCGTGGCGCGCTGCGCCAGCGCATCGGCGACTTCCCGGAAGGCGGTCTGGATCGTCTGCTCGTAGCGTGCCAGCGCGATATCGCGGTCCGCCTCGGCGACTTGCAGCGCCGCCCGGTTGCTGCCGGCGTTGAAGATCGGCAGGCTGAGCTGCGGCGAAAAGGTCCACGCCCCCGAGCCGCCGGCGAACAGCCCCGACAGGCTGCTGCTCGCCGTGCCGGCGCTGGCGGTCAGCCCGATGCGCGGAAAGAAGGCCGCCCGCGCGGCGCCGATGTTGGCGTTGGCCGCCATCAGCTGGCGCTCGGAGGCGAGCACGTCCGGCCGTTGCTGCAACACCGCCGACGGCAGGCCCACCGGCAGGCCGGCCGGGTCGGTGACGCCGTCGAGCCCGGCCGGCTGCAGCACATCGTCGGGCAGCGGCGCGCCGACCAGCACGTTCAGCGCATTGCGGTCGGTGACGACCTGGGCGGTGTAGGTCGCCACGTCGCGGCGCGCCGTTTCGACGCTGGTTTCGATCTGCCGCCGCTCGAGTTCGGACGCGATGCCCAGGTCGACGCGCTTGCCGATCAGCGCGAGGCTGGCTTCCTGGCTGGCCAGGGTGCGCTGCGCCAGGGCCAGCAGGGTTTCGTCGGAGGACAGCGTCAGATAGGCCGTCGCGACGTCGGCGACCAGCGCGATGCGCGTGCTGCGCAGGCTTTCCTCGTCCGCCAGATAGGTCTGCAGGGCCTGCTCCGACAGGCTCTGGATGCGGCCGAAGAAATCCAGCTCCCAGCTCGCCACGCCGAGGTCGACCGAATGGCTGCGGCTGGTGACGGCGTGGCCGGTGCCGGACACATCGGCCGGCGTGCGCCGGGCCGTCGTGCCGGCCTCGGCATTGAGCGCCGGAAACAGATCGGCGCGCTGGATGCGGTACTGGGCGCGCGCCCGCACCACGGCGAGCGCCGTCGCGCGCAGATCGCGGTTGTTGTCGAGGGCGAGGCCGATCAGGCGGCGCAGCCGCTCATCGACGAAGTAGTCGCGCCACGCGATGGCCGTCACGTCGGCGGCGGTCGTCGCCACCGCCTGACCGCCGGTCGCCGGCCACTGGGCGGCCACTGGCGCCGCGGGGCGCTGGTAGTCCGGCGCGAGACTCACGCAGGCGCTCAGCAGGCCCGACAGGGCCACGCCGAGACTCAGGGTTCGCAGCTTCATCATTGATCTCCTTGCAGGGCCGGCGCCATCGCAGCCTGGCGGCGGGAAAAGAGGCGGCGCACGGCGACAAAGGCCAGCGGGATGAAGAACACCCCCAGCACGGTGGCGGCGAGCATGCCGCCGAGTACGCCGGAACCGATCGCGATGCGGCTCAGCGAGCCGGCGCCGGAACTCACGGCCAGCGGGAGCACGCCCAGCGCAAAGGCCAGCGAGGTCATCAGGATCGGACGCAGGCGCAGGCGCACCGCTTCGAGCGTGGCCTCGACGAGGCCCGCGCCGGCGTCCTGCAGCTGCTTGGCGAACTCCACGATGAGGATCGCGTTCTTGGCCGACAGCCCGATCGTCGTCAGCAGCCCGACCTGGAAGTACACATCGTTGGAGAGCCCGCGCAGGCCGGCCGCGAGCACCGCGCCGAACACCCCGAGCGGCACCACCAGCATCACCGACAGCGGCACCGACCAGCTCTCGTAGAGCGCCGCGAGGCACAGGAAGACCACCAGAACGGAGATCGCGTAGAGCATCGGCGCCTGGGCGCCGGACAGACGCTCCTGGTAGGACT
>SSSX01000429.1 GCA_015657735.1 Zoogloeaceae bacterium | reverse complement strand
GATGTCGCCCAGCCCCGCAGCGCCGAGAATCGCGTCGGTGATGGTGTGCAGCAGCACGTCGGCGTCGGAATGGCCGAGCAGGCCGCGGGCAAACGGAATCGTCACGCCGCCGATGATCAGCGGACGGCCGGGAACCAGGGCGTGGACGTCGAAGCCCTGCCCGATGCGGAACGGAACACTCATTGTTGGCCTTCGCGGTGCTGAAGAATCCACTCGGCCAGATGCAGGTCGAGGGGATAGGTGACTTTCAGATTGGTCGGGTCGCCGCGCACCAGACGCGGGCGCAGGCCCATCGCCTCGATGGCGCTGGCCTCGTCGGTGACATGGCGGGCGCTCTCGAGGGCGCGCTTGAGCATCACATAGCGGAACATCTGCGGCGTCTGGGCCTGCCACAGACCGTCGCGGGGCACGGTGCCGGCGATGCGGTGGGTGCTGTCCTCGCGCTTCAGGGTGTCGGCCACCGGCACCGCGAGAATGCCGCCGACCTCGTCGTGGATCAGCTCGCGCACCAGGGTTTCGATATGCCACGGCGCCAGACACGGCCGGGCCGCATCGTGGACCAGAATCCAGTCGGATTCGGCGGTGTCGTCGGCGATGGCGCGCAGGCCGTTCAGCACGCTGTCGGCCCGCGATGCGCCGCCGCAGAACAGCGGCACCAGCTTGGCGCCGAACGGAGTCCAGTCGTGCTTGTCCCACTCCTGATCGCCCACCGACAGGACAACATAAACCCGCTCTATTGCCGGCGCGCTGCAAAGTGCAGCCAAAGTGTGGCGGATCAAGGGCTGGCCGAGCAGCGGGAGGTATTGTTTGGGGTGTTCGCTGCGCATCCGGCTGCCGCTTCCGGCGGCCGGCACAACGGCGAAACACGGGCTGGTGGGAATTCGCATCGCGCAATTCTACTATCAACAAAACTTGGGGCGGCGGCCGCGGCGGCGCTCAAGCTTTGCGCCGTCCTGCCGCTCAATGGAACATCGATCTCGCCAGGGCTCGTCATGCTGTTCTCGCTTCCGTTCGAACCGCGTCAGCTCGAGGCGCTCGCCCTCGCCACCGCCATCGGCCTGCTGATGGGACTGGAACGCGAGCGCCGCCCGTCCACCAAGGCCGGCGTGCGCACCTTCGGCCTCACCGGCCTGCTCGGCGCGCTGGCCGCGCTGCTGGCCGAATTCCTGAGCACGCCGGCCTTCATCGTCGCCGGCTTCGCGCTGGTCGCGGTAATGATCATCGCCGCCAACATGCGCCAGCCCGACCCGGACGACCCCGGCACCACCTCGGTGATCGCCCTGCTGGTGTGCTACAGCCTCGGCGCGATGGTGTGGCTGGGGCACGGCCGGCTGGCGGTGATGGCCGCCGTCGGCGCGACCATGCTGCTCTACTACAAATCCGAACTGCGCGGCGTCGCCGCCCGCCTGACCACCCAGGACTGGCGCTCGATCCTGCAGTTCTCGGTGCTGTCGCTGATCGTCCTGCCGATTTTGCCGGACCGCGGCCTCGGCCCCTACGAGGCGATCAACCCGCATCAGGTGTGGCTGATGATCGTGCTGATCTCCGGCGTCAGCCTGGCCGGCTACGCCGCCCTGCGCCTCATCGGAGCGCGTTACGGCGCGCCGCTGCTGGGACTGCTCGGCGGACTGGTGTCGAGCACCGCGACGACGATGGTATTCGCCCGCCACGCCCGCGAGAACCCGGCGCTGGCCGCCACCGCGACGCTGGTGATCCTCCTCGCCAACCTGATCATGGTCGTGCGCATCGTCGCCATCGCCTGGGCCCTGTCGCGCGGCGTGGTGCCGCTGCTGCTGACCGGCTGCGCGCTGGCGGTGCTGATCGGGGCGGTCGTCATCGCCCTCGACTGGCGCCAGCTCGCCGGTCAGGGCGAGCTGCCGGTGCCCGAAACCCGCAACCCGACCGAACTGCGCGCCGCCATCGGCTTCGGCCTGTTCTACGCTGGCGTGCTGCTGAGCGCCGCCTGGCTGTCGGACATCGCCGGGCGCGGCGGCCTCTACCTGCTGGCTTTCGTCTCCGGCCTCACCGACGTGGACGCCATCAGCCT
>SSSX01000428.1 GCA_015657735.1 Zoogloeaceae bacterium | reverse complement strand
CGAGGCGTTGCGGCAGATGCCCCTGGAGAGATGCGACACGTAGAGCACCTGATCGGGATTCCAGCGCACACCCGTCCAGACCAGCCACTTTCCCCACAGGGCGCAGTAGCGCCAGTCTTCGCCATAGCGGCGGGTGAAGGCGCTGGACAGGCCATCCTCGGTCGTCCAATCAATGCCCGTCAGCAAGTCCGGCGAAGGCGCTTCCTCCACAGAGCGCATCACCGGCATTCGTTCGCCGACAGCCAGAAAGCCACCGACATCGAAGCCTTCGGGAATGGCGTCGGCGGCGTCCCACCCCTCCGGCTTGTCGTCGGGCGGCATGAGGATGGCGACCGAGGTCGCGCCTGCGTGCAAGATCGCTTGCGAAGCCCGGTCGGCATAGTCCCACCCCGGCGCATCGCGGTCGGGCCAGATCAGAACCGTTTTGCCAGCCAGTGGTGACCAGTCGGTCTTGTCGACCGGGGCATTGGCACCGTGCATCGCCGTGGTGGCCACCACACCGCAGGCGATCAATGCCTGCGCGCACTTCTCGCCCTCGACCAGGACAATGTGGCTTGCCGCAGCAAGGCCGGGCTGGTTGAACAGCGGGCGCGGCTCAGGCGGGGCCATCTTGCGGCGCTTGGCGTCCCACGGTCGGAATTCCTTCTTGCCACCCGGCGGGTCATAGCGGTAGACGACGGCGATCAGCTTGCCAACGGCATCGAAGTAGTCCCACTTCGCCGTAGCCGGGCCGAGGTCGTCGACCGGCGCTTCCTTCTTCGTTTTGCGCACCGGCACCGACCGCGACCGCCCGAGCAGGTCAGCAGCGGCATCCAGCACGCGGGGAAAGTCGCTGTGAACGTTGATGCCGCAGTAGCCGCCGATCAGTGCATAGATGTCGCCGCCTGAGTTGTCGGCACGATCTGTCCACAGACCGGCCTTCTCACCTTCGAGCACCACCTCGAGGCTGTCACCTGGACTGCCGAGGATGTCGCCGATCAGGAACTTGCCACGGCGCTTCTTGCCAGCCGGAAACATCGTGGTCAGCACCGACTCCAGTCGCGCCAGCAGATCGGCGCGAATCTCGTCTCGTTCAGATTCCCTGTTGTGCTCCGCAGGTTGGGTTGTGTCGTTGAAGTCGATCATTCGGCTCCCTCGACAGGTGCGTCCGCATCCTGAGCATCACGGCCCTGAACGGCGGTGCTGCGCGTGGCCCACGCAGAGAGTTCGGACAGGCGGTAGCGCACCAGACCGCCCATCAGGTAGTGCGGAATCCGGTACTTGGTGCGCATCGCGTGGTCGGCGAACCAGTAGTACGGCAGGCGCAACGCGGCGGCCGCCTGCTTGGCATCGATCATCGGCTCGATGCCGGTGGCCGGGGTGTTGTTGTCGGTCATGCTTGTGTCCTCCAGCAGCGGTCTTGCCACGCGCACATCCGGCACTCGAAGTGGGTCGGGTCATTGAAGGCGCGCGGCAGGAGTTCGCCTGCTTCGGTGGCCGTGATGACCTTCACCGCCCGATCTGACATGCGCTGGGCCAAGGCTGCGTCAAAGGGCACGGCCTCGGTGTAGATCTCCATCGTGTCGGCGTTGAGCGCCGTGAAGATCGCCGGGTGCTCGTGCAGTTCGAGATAGGCTTGGTAGATCGCCACTTGCGCGGCGTAGACGGGCTTGGCCACGGCGAGCCGGTTCTTCTCAAGCTCGCGCCAGGACTTCATGCCCAAGCACTTGTTTTCCCAGAGCGCCGGGTAGGCAAAGCCCTCCGGGCCATCGACGATGACACCGTCGATGTGGCCCTGCAGACGGCCATCAGCCACGGAGAAGCCAAATTGCTCGCCATCGGCCCTGCGGGTACGCAGGTCGAACCCGGCGTCGCGCAGCCACGCGACCATGCAGTCCTCCATGAGGTGGCCGCGCTCGAAGATGCGCAGCATCCGGCCCGGGGTATCCCGGCCGTGATCGACTGGAGCCTTGGCGTACTCAAACTGCAGCGCACGCTCGCAGGCAGCGCCCAACCGCGAGGCACCAAGGTACTGGCGCTCGGACTGCTTGGCTCGAGCCCGTTGCATCCCGGCGTCGACCAGCGAGGTAATCTGCCCCGAGATGCTCGAAGTGGAGTTGAAGTCCATCATGGCTTCTTCCCCTTCGGTTCTTCCCAAGGCAGGTCGTCCTCCAGATCGGCGAACGGGTTGGCTGAACTCGGCGTCATGGGATCGGGCGTCGGCGGCATGCCACGTACAGGCGGGTACTTGCTCGCCTCGTGGTGCTCAACCATCGCCTCGGTGTAGCAAGTCACGATGGCGTTGATCACCTGCAGCGCCTCGGCTTCGGAGTAGCTGCCCAGCGGTTTGGTGAAGCCGATCTCGCCCGCCGCCTCGCCGAAGGACTTGAGGCACTTGCGCATCGCGGCCAGCTCGATATCAGAGGGATCGATCATGGTGACCCCCTTGATGTCGGTGCGACCATCCTTGGCGCGCAGCCAGTTGCCATACATCGCGTGGAACGCGGTCTGGCAGCGCTGCGAGCAGAACACCCAGTCGATGGGGTAGCGCCGAGGATCGCCGACACCGTGTCGGTTGTCGGTGTGGCCGAATCCCCGGGCCTGTCGTTTGCAGACCCAGCATTTCACGCCCCCTCCTCAAAGTCTTCGGCCAGCAGCGCCAACTGCAGCGAGCCGCCAGCGAAGGCGGCTTCGCAGCGGCGGTCGAAGTCGCGGCAGCAGGTCGAGCTGCGCGCAATGGCGGTGACCGCGTGAATCTGCGTTTCCAGACGGGCGAGGCCCTGATCGGACAGCCACTGGTGGTGCTTTTGCGAGATGCCCTTGCGAGCGCGGATCTCGTCAATCAGCGTGGGGGGCAACACCGGCCCATAGACCCAGCGCTGCGTGATCTGGCCAACAACGTGGGGCGGGTTCTGGTCGTGGCCCTGGTACTTCCAGCCAAACAGCCGGTAGAGGGCGCGGTAGTAGTCCGGGTGGAAGCGGCGCTCCCACGAAGAGCACGACTGGCGCAGCAGCTTGGAGATCAGTTCCTGCAACGCGTCAGGCGCGCGGTGGTACTGGTAGCCCGTCGCCTCGTCGATCAGCGCGACCTCGCCGGTGGTGGCCAGCGCGCGCATGATCTTCATGCAGTTGGGCACGATGCCCTGGCGGGCCTTGTGCAGCGTGCCGTTGATGGCGGCGCTGACCACCGCCGACGCGACGTCGGCAATGATCCCGGCCGGGAAGAACTGCGCCTGCCGCCCCGACGGCAACAGAATCGGCTCACGAGTTTTCTCCAATGCCGACAAGGAGTTAGGCGCGAAGTCGGCCAGGAACCGGGCAAATCGGCCACCCTTGTGCGTCTCGTGGAAGCCCAGCAGCTTGGCCAGTTGGCGGCGAACGTAGCCACGCTCGCCGCCCTTGAGGACGACGGCCTCGCATTGCAGATCGCCGAAACGCACGACGCCGTAGTGGCTGGCAGTGAGGACGGTTGTATTCATGGCCGTCTCCTCACTGAGCCCAGGACGGTTTGCCCGGCACTGGCGCGCGTTGCGGGGTGGGCGCGGCGTAGGCAGGAGCCGCTTGCGCCGGAGCTCCGGAGTTGCCGCCGCCCGGACTGCCCTTCGGCGACACGCCCTTCAATTTGGCGTAGTCAGGGTGATCGGGCTCGACTGCCAGCTTGACCACGTTGCGGTCTTGACCCTTCGCGTCCTTCTCGATGTCGACGCGCGCCAAGAACTCCAGACCGTCCAGTTCGGCGAAGCCATTGATGCGGCGCGCGGCGGCGGCCTGTGGGCTGTTGTCCTGCGGGTGGACGTTGCGGGCGCTATTGAGCGCGGCCCGGATGAAGCTGCGCCCCATCTGGCCCCAGGTCGGGCCCTTCTTGGAGAGTAGGCCGACGTTGCTCCACATCTTGCGCTTGGCATGATCGCCAGCGGTGACCACGAACTCGGCGGCCAGATAGATGGAACCAGTCTCGAACGACTCGGTGGCGTAGCCGCCACCCCAGCCTTGTTCGGGGTCGTCATAGCCACCCGGTTTGATGGTCATGCGAACCGGCACGACGGTGCCCTTGGGGATCAGATCGAAGCCGGATTGCTGAGAGTCGGCGTCATTGAAGTCATTCCATGCGGTCATTGCGGTTACTCCTGAGATTCGATGTGTGCGGGGTTGGCGGCGCTGGCGGGCGTGGGAACTGCGCCCGCGCACTTGGCGATCAGCGCGCCGAGATGCGGCGGCTCCAGCAGGTCGAGACGACCGCTGCGGTCTTTGGCCGGGAAGCCGTAGGGATTGACGGTGTGCGTGACGAAGGCGCGGTAGGAGCTACCGTCCTCGGCCTTGATCTCGGCCAGCGTCACGACCTCATCGACGATGCCGGGCAGCTCCAGGCTGGTCTTACTGCCTTCGATCTGCGGGACGAACACCTTGCGATTGAAGTCATCCAGTCGCTCATCGAGGATGGCCACGAACACCACGTTCTTGCCACGGGCGTGCTGCAGATGCGTCAACGCGCCGATCATTTCCTGCCCGAGCAGCCCGTAGGCCGCGCGCAGATCAGGCTTTCCAGAGCGATCACTGACCGCGCCGGGCTGCGTCTTGCACCACGCAAAGCACTGGCGAGACAGTTGCGTGATCGAGTCGAGGAAGAAGGTCTGGTAGCGACCAAGCTGCGTCGCATCGCCGAACTTCTCGATGACGTGGTCGTAGTGCGCCTGCGAGAACGCGCTCTCCGGCGGTAGCGACTTGTCGGGGCCTGCGAGGAACACGAAGAAGTCGCGGCTCTCGGGCCAGGACGCCGGGCGGATGGTGTCGCCCGGCCAGTCGGCGACAGCCAAGTCGCCTGCCTCGATGTCAAGGAACAGCGTGGTGGCGGGGTCGAGGTCTTTGAGCCGGGACGTCTTGCCGATGCCGGACTTGCCCAGCATCAGCAGCTTTACGCCCTTGCGCTCGGCCATCCGCTCGACGGCGGACACGATGGGTAGCCTCTTCATGCCTCACCCCCATCGGTGCTCAGGGTGAAGGACGGCTTGCCGGAATCGACCGTGCGGGCGGCCGCGAACTGCTGCTGCAACGCAGGTGGCCAGTTGATGTACCGGGACTCGGATACCGAGAGCTTGACGTCGAGGTAGCCCTCGACCTTCTCGCCCGAGGCCACGATGCGCTCGGCGATTTCGCCCAGCTGCTTCTGGTTCCAGCTGACCTTCTTGGGCAGCTCGAACTTGACGTGCAGCGGGCCGTCGCTGATGTGGGCGGTGCCGAAGTCACGGCCGGATTCACGCAGTGCGGCGCGGGCCTGTTCGCCGTAGCACTGCTCCAGCGCCGCGTCGAACTTGGTGCGTGCCTTCTTGAGCCAGTCGATGGCGGCGTCGAGGTTCTTGTCGACCTCGCGCTTCTGCTCGGGCGGCAGCGCGGCCAATTGGCTCACGGACATCTCGGCGATGTCGACAGGGAAGATGGTCAGATCGCTCATGGCCGTCCTCCTCACTGGTACGCACGAGTGAAGCTCGAGTAACGCGAAACGCGGCGCTCGAAGGCTTCGATTTCGTGCAGGAGGTATGTGACCCGGCGACCGAGCTTGCAGTAGATCGGGCCAAGCTGCTCTTGACGCCAGCGGCGCAGAGTCTTGACGGAGAGCCCCCAGCGGATGGCGAGCTCGTTTTCGTCGAGGGCGATGCAGGCTGCACCGCCGGGATTCATCCGGCGGGGATTCCGACCGGATTCGATTGATGGAACTTGGGTTTGCATTTCGATGTGCCTCCTAGATGAAATGGGCACATCGAAGTCTCCGCACGGGTTTATGGCCCGTGTCTGGTTTGATTTATGGGCGCGTTTATGGGTTGCGTCGCAGTCGGTATTTGCCGCGCTTGACCAATGCGATCACGTCCTCGCGTTCAGCCTTTCCGCCGAAGGCGTCATCGAACGACTGGTAGCCGGTATTGGCGATCCTGTTGACCTCGGCCCAGGACACCTCTGGCGCGTTCTTTCCGTCGGCACTCCACATCTGCTTGACGATCTTGGCGCGCTCCGCAGACAGCTCACGCGACTCGGTGAAGTGCGGCAGCTTCAGTCGATTGCCTTGGAAGAACTCAACCGGCTCTGGCGCACCGCTGGGCGTGACGTAGCCACGCAGCACCCTGTCGAATGCGTTCGCGTCGAAAACGTCCTGGCCGTCGTCCACGCGAACGAACTCGTCCAGCCAGCGCATGACATGGTCACGGGGCAGATCGACGGGATATCGCTGATGCCGCAAGACGATGCCGCCACGCGGCCAGATTGGGTCGCTCAACACCGAGGTCATCGCCGCAGCAGGAGCACGCTCCCACGCACTGGTAACGAATACCGGGGCGAAGTCGTGTGTGCCAGCGATTCGCACTTCCCCGAGGTGCCACAGGTGGCCCGGCACGCGATGTCGGCGGTCGGATCGTCGTCGATCTTCGATGCCGATCAAGGACGCCAAGTCGGCGAGCCACACATCCACCTGGAGGGCATACAGCGCGATGTCGGCAAGAGGTCGCTCAACCGTTCGTGACCGCTGCTGGGGACTGCGGTACCGGTACACCGCCGCGTCGTGATCGATCTCAACCTCGACTTCCTGCTCAGAATCCAGGACGGGCACCATCAGATGTGTGAGGTAGTCCTCTTCCGTGATCCATCGTCGCTGCAGAAACGTCGGTCTGCATCGCCCGAGCTCGGCCGCCCTGACGCGGGAATCGACCCAGGGCAGCCGCTCCAGCGCTGCCAGAAAGCTCAGATGTGCCGACTTCGCGGTAGCGTCATCAGAACTCACGGAGCACCCCAATGCGCGTGAGCTGTTCCAGCACGCGCTTGCGGTCATCCTCGGTCTTGCTCTTGTCGTTCAGGCCGTTCGGCGACGTGATTTGGACAGCAACGTTGTGGGCCTTGCGGTGCGGCTGTTTGGCCATTCGGAACACCAGCTTCACCTGCGCCAGCGTGTATCCCGTCAGGTCGTCGATGCCATAGTCGTCGTAGGCGACCTGATAAATCTGGCGGGTGTCGCGCCGATCCTTGCCGATTAACATCGTGCTCGACAGGTGCTGGATCAGATCACGCCCATTGGCGGCGTCGGTGGTTTGCTGCTCGAAGGGCCGGGCGACTTTGATCTGCAGGATCGAGATTTTTTCAATGCCCGCCACACGCTCCTGCTCAATGCGCTTGAGCATCGCCGGTGTCGAGAAGCCGAACAGGTCGAACTCGCGCATCGGCATGTCGTTGATCTCCCCGTCGCACGCCAAAACGACATCGCGAAAGATAGTCGCCAGTTCACGGCGCACCTCACGGTCTTCGCAGAACACACCGAGCGCACCGGTGCCGGGCTCCCACGAGAAGCTGGCCGACATCGCTGCAGGTTCTTCGTGCTCGACCACCTCGCCGTTGGCAACCTGCCGGAAGTGCGCCGTCGATCCGTTGAAAGTTGCAGTCAGGGTGTGCAAGAGCACGGGCGTGACCTCGTCGGTGTCTTTGCCGCCGCAGCGGTCGGCATGCGCAAGATCACGGCGAGTGAACTGCTCGATGAGGATTTGGTCAGAAGCCACTTGCGGGAACAGCGCCGAAATGCGCCCGCGCAACACACCCTCAACATCGGCATCAATGCTCGGCACCACGCCTTTCGGGCCGAGGTAGTGGCTGGAGTAGTTCTCGCTCTTCCACTGCCGATGCATCACCTGCAAGCGCTCGGCGTTGTCGAAGCGCTGATCGCGCTTGGCACCGACCTCCGGAAAATCCTGCCGCAGACAGAGGTGCAGGGCCCGGCTATACCGGTCACTGGGCGTGGCCAAGACGGCTGCGTCGCTGGCGTCTTGGTCGTCAAGGAGGGATTGGACGGCCTGCGTGCCGTACTCGTCATCGAGCAGCACCACGCGCTCGGCCGCACGCTCGATGTGCTGCTGGACGTCCGAGCCGAGCTTGGCGACGGCGTGGAACATCGCCTTGCGCGACTGCACCGCCAGGATGCCTTTGGCAGCGTCTGTCAGCGCCGCAATTTCCGGCAGCGACGTAGCGCTGGCGCGCTCGACCAGGAGCAAAGCGAGGCCGGGGCGCTTGGCTTTGCGCACCAGGGTCACGAAGTGCTCCATACACGGCAGGATTTCCGGGCCATCGTCCAGTTGGCGGGATCGCGCCTGCTTCGCGGACTGCTGCTGCGCGGCGGTCGGCTGGTTGTGTTCTTGAGCTGTGATTTGTTCGTCCGCTGGCATAGGCAATTTCCTTTACTAAACGAAGTGCGCGATTGCGCGAGTAGTTAACTGAATGGTTCAAAAAAAGCCGACACGCAGTCGGCGGCGGGATGAAGGCTTTGATCAGAAGATCTTGGCCCCCGGCTTGAGAAGGCCATAGCGCTCCATCCGCACCTGGATGAACCGCCGGTTGACGCCGAAGCGCTTGGCCACGGCCTTCTGCAAACATTCGATGTCGAAGAACCCGATATCGCCATCAGCCGTCAGGTGAAGGCAGGTGCCGGGCAAATCGGGATCAAGCGACGGGCTGCGATGGATCGTCACGCCGTGTTTCGCAGCCATCTCTTCGACAGCCAGATTCAAGCGCTGGCGCGGCACAAGCAACGATCCCATGAACTCGTTGGCACGCAGCTCGGCGAAGTATTCTTCCTTGGTGGTGTGGCCCGGAATCGCCAGCGAGGGCGTCGCAGCAGCCTCGGCCACGGGCGTGACTTTCGCCAAGTGCTCGACGTCGCGTGTGGTCGTGCGGTAAGCCCGCCGCGCCGCGTCGCTGGGCTCATCGAACAGACCCGGCCCCTTGCTGGCATCGACGATCCATCCTGGCGCATCGAAGATGGCGTGGCCGAGCTCGTGCCCGAGGGTGCTCAGTACCAACTCCTCGCTGGCGTTCACGCCAACCGGTGACACCGACACCATCGCGGTGTCCGGCACGCCAGGATCGTACTCACAGATGCCCAGGACAGGGTTCCCGCGCTCGTCATGCACGACGTCACCGGTGCCCACGAACAGGTCGAACACCACACCATTGATCTTCAGGCCGGAGATAGCGCTCAAGGTCGTGAGCGGGATGGCATCGGCAGCCGGGTCCACCAGTTGCTGGCGGGCCAAGACGGCGATGCCCTCAATCTCGGAGTTCCTGATGTAGCTGGGGCGCTTTCGGTCGCAATGCCGGTAGCCAAGAGTCAACACCGGCATTCACTTGTCCCCCGTCGCTTGCTTGCGATACATCCGTACCAGGCCTCCCACGTCGTCGCGCATGTCTGGCGGAAGGCGGCTGGCCTCAACAAAAGCGTCGTCGACATTCTCGCCAAGGATTTCTGCCGCCTTGCGGATCAGCTCGTCCTTGGGCGGCTTCTCGATGTCGCGCTCTATGCGCGACCAGTAGGCAGGCGAGATGTCCAGCTGCCGGGCGAAGTCATTCATCTGAATGCCCTTCGCCTCCCTCTTCTGTCTGATGTAGGCACCAAATGCCATGTTATGACCCAATTGCGTGATTAGTTAATTGACGTCATCGTATCGAGCAGATCGACGCCTGTCAACTGTTTCGTTAACGCGCAATCCGGTTCCCTGCCAGACAGGCACCGCTGACCTGCCGGGGCATCGAGGCCGGGCCACCAGATGAGTCCGATTACCCGGAAATGCCATCCGCTTCGGAACATCGCGCACATCATCTGTGACGGTTGCAATTCCTCGGAGCCGTCATGAAGAACCTCGAACTCGCATCTCCCTCAGAGATGTCCGCCAGCGCCCGCGCTGGTGAAATCACCGCCATCCTTGCGGCCGCCATCGTCCGCACCGTCGTCGCAGAAGCGCCAAAACAGAGAGAAGTTGGCCTTGGCTTCCTGCCCGACCAGCGCGTTCATACAACCCCCTATCAACAGGAGAAGTTGTGATGAACGAGAAACAAGCATCCGTCGCCGCGCGGATCGCAGAGCTGTCGAGCCTGCCCATCGCCGAGTTGTGGCCAGTGTGGGATCGGTACTTCAGCAGCCGCCCCATCAACCCCAACCGCGTCTTCATCGAGTCGCGCATCGCCTACAAGATGCAGGAGGAAGCCTTTGGCGGTCTGGCGCACAACACGCGCCAGCGCCTGGAGGCCATCGGTGCCAAGCATTCCAAGATCAAGCTGCGGGCACGGCCGCGCGACACCAACTTCGCGCCCGGCACGGTGCTGCTGCGCGAATGGGGCGACCGCGAGCACAAGGTGGCGGTCACCGCCGAAGGTCTGTTCGAGTACGAGGGCAGCACCTTTAAGAGCCTGACAGCCGTGGCCCGGCAGATCACCGGCACGCACTGGTCGGGGCCACTGTTCTTCGGCCTGACCGGCAAGGCAGGTGCGCAATGAGCGACGCCACCCAAATCGCCTCTCCCAAGGCACGCAAACGTTGCGCCGTCTACTGCCGGGTGTCGTCGGACGAACGCCTTGACCAGGAGTTCAACTCCATCGACGCGCAGAAGGAGGCGGGCCACGCCTACGTCGCCAGCCAACGCGCAGAAGGATGGATTCCGGTGGCCGACGACTACGACGACCCCGGCTTCTCCGGCGGCAACACGGATCGGCCGGGGCTAAAGCGCCTGATGGCCGACATCGAGCGCGGCCAGATCGACATCGTGGTGGTCTACAAGATCGACCGCCTGACGCGCAGCCTTGCCGACTTCTCCAAGATGGTCGAGGTGTTTGAGCGCCACGGCGTGTCGTTCGTGTCTGTCACGCAGCAGTTCAACACCACCACATCGATGGGGCGGCTGATGCTCAACGTGCTGCTGTCCTTCGCCCAGTTCGAGCGCGAGGTCACCGGCGAGCGCATCCGCGACAAGATCGCCGCCAGCAAGCGCAAAGGGATGTGGATGGGTGGCGTGCCGCCGCTCGGCTTCGACGTCGAGAACCGTCTGCTGGTCATCAACGACAGCGAAGCGGCGGTGGTGCGGCGCATCTTCGAGGAAATGCTGACCATCGGCTCGCCCACCCAGATTGCCGCCAACCTGACGCTGGATGGCATCACCACCAAGGCGTGGACGACACAGGACGGTCAGACACGGGCAGGCACGCGCATCGACAAGAAGTACCTGCACAAGCTGCTGCGCAACCGAATCTACCTCGGGGAGTTGTCGCACAAGGGCTGTTGGTACCCGGGCGTGCATCAAGCCATCATCGATCCCGGGCTGTGGGGCCGGGTTCACGAGGTGCTGGCCAAGGATGGCCACACTCGGTCGGTCGAGACCAAGATCAGGTCGCGCACCGACGCGTTGCTGCGCGGCCTCCTGTACGCACCCTCGGGCGAGCGGATGTACCCGACCTACTCGCGCAAGAACGGGCGCAAGTATCACTACTACGTGTCCAAGTCGGAAGCTCGGTTCGGCGCGCCGGGCAAGGGCTACGAGCGCCTGCCCGCGCCGGAGATCGAAGGGGCGGTGGTGGCCCAGATCCGAACGGTGCTGACCAGCCCGGAAACGGTGGCGTCGGTGGTTCGGCACATCCAACGCAACGGGGCCCAGATCGACGAGGCCACCACCGTCATGGCGATGGGACGGCTCAACAACGTGTGGGATCAACTGTTCCCGGTCGAGCGCCACCGCATCGCCAATCTGATGATCGAGCGCATCGACCTCGTCCACGCAGGCGAGGTGCAGGGGATCAAGGTGAAGTGGCGCGAGGTGGGTTGGAACGCGCTGATCGCGGAGTTCGCCCTGGACAGCATCGGTGCCGAACTGTTGGAGGTCGAAGCCTGATGGACGAGTCGATGGAAACCTTTGTGCCCCTGACTTTTCGCCGCCGGGGCGTCCAACGCGTGGCTGCCGACGACCGGCACGTCCACGACGTGACCCTGCTCGACGGTGTGGCGCGCGCCTTCTACTGGCAGCACCTGCTGGACACCGGCGCAATGCAAAGCGGGTCGGCCATCGCCCGCGCCGAGAAGTTGCACCACTCGGTGGTCAACGAACTGCTGCGCCTGACCCTGCTGGCCCCCGACATCATTGAGCAGTTCATGGCGGGCAAGCAGCCACGGCGGCTGACACTGATGTGGTTCCAGCGAAACCGACTGATGGTCGACTGGCAGGCCCAGCGCCAGCTCATGGCCAGTTTTGAGGAGGATGTGTGAGCAAGAAGCATCGCGGCCACGCCAAGGGCGACCCTGTGACGTATCAGACGCCGCTGCCCGCTGGCGGCGTGCAGATGGAGACCTTTCTGCCCTGGACGCTGGTGCGCCGGGGTCTGAAGAAGCAGGTCATCACGCCGCTGGACGCGCCGCAGGAGTTCCTGGACGAGGCCCGCCGTGAGCGGCTGGTGCGCGAGATGGCGCAGGATACCCCCTTGATGCGGGCGCTCGGCCTCGCGCACCACTGGCAGCGGCTGCTGGACGACGGGCGGTTCAGTTCGATGACCGAGATCGCGGCAGCCGAGGGCATCGACCTGGGCCAAGCGAGCAAAATGAGCCGACTGGCACAACTGGCCCCCGACCTGATCGAAGCCATCGCCCTGGGACGCCTCGAGGTGGGCGTCAGCCAGTTGCTGCGCGGCAAGTTGTCGGCGTCCTGGCTGGCGCAACGCGAGGCGCTGGTGGCAGGCTCGCGCTGACATCCGTGCCGCAGCGACACGCCGCCTCAGGGCGGTTTTTTTGTGCCTTTCGCTGTCTCGGTCGCGCCCGCCAGAGCAAGCGAAGAAGCAAACCGATGGCCCGAAAACCCGCGCCAACACACGACTTCGGGCCTTGAATGCTCAAGAGGGCAGCAGAGAACAGAGAGAGAAAATGGGCGAAAAGTCCGCCGGGAACGGCGACTTCCGGAGGGCCATGCTCAAGAGGACACGGCCGGAAACCGCGCCAACACAGGGGGAACGGGCAAAAAAAATCCCAACCGGATAAGGGTTGGGATTTCACATTATGGTGG
>SSSX01000427.1 GCA_015657735.1 Zoogloeaceae bacterium | reverse complement strand
GAAGCCGGTCCACCGGCCGAGGTGCTGGTCGGGGAAGAACAGCACCTTCTCGCGCTGGGCGAAGGCCCAGTCGAGGATCACCGGGGCGTTGGTGGAGGTGCACACGATGCCGCCGTGCTCGCCGCAGAAGGCTTTGAGGTCGGCGGCGGAGTTGATGTAGGTGACCGGCGTGATCAGCGCGTCGGGCGTATCCAGCACTTCGGACAGCTCGCGCCAGCAGCGTTCGACCTTGGCCAGATTGGCCATGTCGGCCATCGAGCAGCCGGCCGCCAGGTCGGGCAGGATGGCCTGCTGGTGGGGCTTGGACATGATGTCCGCCACTTCGGCCATGAAGTGCACGCCGCAGAACACGATGAACTCGGCGTCGGTCTCGGCGGCCAGGCGGGACAGCTTGAGCGAGTCGCCGGTGAGGTCGGCGTACTGGTACACGTCGGCGCGCTGGTAGTGGTGGCACAGCAGCACCGCGCGGTTGCCGAGGCGGGCGCGGGCGGCGCGGATGCGCGCGTGGGCGTCGCTGTCGGCGAGGGTGTTGAAACGGTCGAAACTGATCGGGACGGCTTGCATCGGTGAAGTCCTGTGGTGGTTCAGCCCTGGGTCCATGGCAGGCTGGCGTGGCGCCAGCCGCCGACCCGGTTGCGGTGGCCGCTGGCGTCCTTGTCGCCCTCGAAGCCTTCCAGGATGTTGTAGGCGTTGGTGAAGCCCGAGGCCACCGCCAGGTTGGCCGCCGAGTTGGAGCGGGCGCCGCTGCGGCACAGGAACATCACCAGCGCTTCGGGATCGACCTGGCGCTTGAGTTGGGCCAGGAAATGCGCGTTCGGTTCATTGCCGGGGTAGAGCATCCATTCGATCTCGACGGCGCCGGGCACGCGGCCGACCCAGTCCCATTCGGCGCGGGTGCGCACGTCGACGAGCCTGGCACCGGGGGCGAGCTGCAGGACGTCCCAGGCCTCGCGGGGGGCGAGGGCGCCGGCGTAGGCGAGATTCATGCTCTTTGCCCGCTCCTGCGCGAGGGCGAGGGTTTCGCTCAATTTTCCCATGGCGGACATCCGGCTAAAATGACGGGTCTGCAAGTATAGCGCCGGTCCCCCGGCCTGCAAGTCTCATGTCTTTCAACGCTCTCTCCCCCGGCGATGCGCTGGATGCCGGCCGCGCCCGCGAGGCCCAGCACGCGACCTGGATCAGCATCGCGATCAACCTCGTGCTGACCGTCTGCCAGATCGCCATCGGCCTGTTCGCCCACGCCCAGAGTCTGGTCGCCGATGGCATGCACACGCTGTCCGACCTGCTCGGCGACTTCATGGTGATGTTCGCCAGCCGCCACGGCGCCAACCCCGCCGACGAGCGTCACCCCTACGGCCACGGCCGCTACGAGACGGCCGCCTCGATGGTCCTCGGGCTGCTGCTGGCGGGGGTCGGCGCCGGCTTTCTGCTGACCGCCGCCGGCCGCCTGCAGAGCCTCGACGCGCTGCCGGCGCTGCATCCGGTGGCGCTGTGGATGGCGCTGCTGACCCTCGCCGGCAAGGAGGGCCTGTTCCGCTACATGCTCGCCGTGGCGCGGCGCCTGCGCTCGCCGCTGCTGGTCGCCAACGCCTGGCATGCCCGCGCCGACGCCGCCTCGTCGCTGGTGGTGGCGGTCGGCATCGGCGGCAGCCTGCTGGGCTACCGCTTCCTCGAGCCGCTGGCCGCCGCGCTGGTCGGCTTCATGATCCTGCGCATGGGCGCGCTGCTCGCCTACGAGGCGCTGCGCGAACTGATCGACACCGGCATCGACGCCGACGAGGTGGCGCGGATTCGCGACACGGTGACCGGCACCGGCGGCGTCATCGACGTCCACGCGCTGCGCACCCGCCGCATGGCCCACCGGGTGCTCGTCGATGCCCACGTCCGCGTCGACCCGCGGATCAGCGTGTCGGAAGGGCACCGCATCGCCGAAGTGGCCCGCAGCCGCGTGCGCGCCGCCCATCCGGACGTGCTCGACGTGCTGGTCCATGTCGATACCGAAGAAGACCAGATGGTCGTCAGCGGCCAGCTGCTGCCGGGCCGCGCGGCGCTGGTGGCGGAGCTCGACGCGCTGCTTGGCGACGACGTGCCGCAGGCGGCGCCGGCGGTGCTGCATTACGTCGGCGACCGCATCGAGGCCGAGGTCTTTCTGCCGTTCGAATGGTGCGGCGATGTGGCGCGGCTCGAAGATCTGCAGCAGCGGGTCAGACGGCGGGTGGCCGCGTCGCCGCACTGGGGCGCCATCGCGCTGATGTGCCGGATTGCACCTTGATGGTGCGTTGCGCGGCAGGTGGCACCAATATGGTGCGGTCTATTTTGAGAGGCGCGGCCGCGGAGCCTTGTGGCACAATGAAGCGTTTATGTTTATGCACTGGCATGCTTTCTGCTTGCCTGTGTCGCAGACTGAATTGTCGTAAAACCGAAACTTTTTCCACTGCGCAGCAGCTTCAACCCGTTAGGAGTGAGTTATATGACCCCGCAAGACGTCATGAAGATCGTCCAGGAAAACGAAGTCAAGTTCGTCGACTTCCGTTTTACCGACACCAAGGGCAAGGAACAGCACGTTGGCGTGCCCATCAGCGCCTTCGATGAAGACAAGTTCGAAAGCGGCCATGCCTTTGACGGTTCCTCGATTGCGGGCTGGAAGGGTATCCAGGCTTCCGACATGCTGCTGATGCCGGACCCCAACACCGCCTACATCGACCCGTTCTTCGACGAAACCACGCTGGTCCTGACCTGTGACGTGATCGATCCGGCCGACGGCAAGGGCTACGACCGCGACCCGCGCTCGATCGCCAACCGCGCCGAGGCCTACCTGAAGTCCTCCGGCATCGGCGATACCGCTTTCTTCGGTCCGGAACCCGAATTCTTCATCTTCGACTCCGTCGAGTGGAAGGTCGGCATGTCCGGCGCCTACCACAAGATTTTCTCCGAAGAAGGCGCCTGGTCTTCCGACATCAAGTTCGAAGGCGGCAACACCGGCTACCGTCCCGCTGTGAAGGGCGGTTACTTCCCGGTTCCCCCGGTCGACTCCTTCAACGACATGCGTGCCGCCATGTGTCTGGCCCTCGAAGCCTGTGGCGTGCCGGTCGAAGTGCATCACCACGAAGTGGCGACTGCCGGCCAGAACGAAATCGGCACCAAGTTCAACACGCTGGTGCGCCGCGCCGACCAGACCCAGATCACCAAGTACATCGTCCAGAACGTCGCCCACCAGTACGGCAAGACGGCCACCTTCATGCCGAAGCCGATCGTTGGCGACAACGGTTCCGGCATGCACGTGCACCAGTCGATCTGGAAGGACGGCAAGAACCTGTTCGCCGGCAACGGCTACGCCGGCCTGTCCGAGACCGCGCTGTACTACATCGGCGGCATCATCAAGCACGCCCGTGCGCTGAACGCCATCACCAACCCGCTGACCAACTCGTACAAGCGTCTGGTGCCGCACTACGAAGCGCCGGTGAAGCTGGCCTACTCGGCCAAGAACCGTTCCGCTTCGATCCGCATCCCGTTCGTCAACAGCGAAAAGGCCCGCCGCATCGAGACCCGTTTCCCGGATCCGGGCGCGAACCCCTACCTGTGCTTCGCCGCGCTGATGATGGCCGGCCTCGACGGCATCCAGAACAAGATCCACCCGGGCGACCCGGCCGACAAGAACCTCTACGACCTGCCGCCGGAAGAAGACGCGCTCATCCCGACCGTCTGCTCCAGCCTCGAGCAGGCTCTCGAAGCCCTCGACAAGGATCGCGAGTTCCTGACCCGCGGCGGCGTGTTCAGCAGCGACTTCATCGACTCCTTCATCGCGCTCAAGCAGGAAGAAGTGAACCGTCTGCGCGTCGAAGTGCATCCGGTCGAGTTCGAGATGTACTACGCCATCTGATCCTGCGGATCGGCGCCGGTCAGCCTGCTGGCCGGTGCGTGCGTGACTCGGGGACGGGCTGCGGCTCGTCCCCTTGTTTTTTGTCGCGCGATTGTGTGACAGGAGTTTGCCGGCGTTTGTATTCACCGGGTCCGGCCTCTAAACTGTTCGTGCCTCTGTCGATCAACTGCCGACCATGAATCCACGAATCCCCCTGCTGCTGGCCGCCGCGCTGAGTTCCGCGCCGGCCGTGGCGGATATTTTCAAGTGCGTCGACGAAGCCGGCCACGTCACCTATACCAATAACAAGCCCTCCGGCAAGGGTTGCAGCACGCTGTCGCGCGACCAGGCGGTGTCGTCGGTGCCGAGCGGCGGCATGCCGCGCCCCACGGCGGTGCCTTCGCCCCAAAGTGGTGCATCTGGTGGCGCGGCGGGTTTTCCGCGGGTCGATTCGGGCACCCAGAGGGCGCGTGACAACGATCGCCGGCGCATCCTCGAAGAAGAAATGAGCAACGAGCAGAAGAGCCTCGAGGCGGCCCAGAAGGAGCTCGACGAGCAGGAATCGGTCCGCTACGGCAACGAACGGAACTACCAGAAGGTGCTCGACCGCGTGCAGCCCTACAAGGACAAGGTCCAGCTCCACGAGCGCAACATCGAAGCCCTGCGGCGCGAGATCGCCAACCTGCGCTGACGCCGTTTTCCGGGGCCCTGGTGTTGCGGCCCCGCAGACTTGGTCTGCTTCTTGCATTGTCTTTTGGTATGCAAAACGACCAGCCTGAAACCACCCCTCTCGCCTTCTCCGGTCTCGAACTGCTTTCGTCGGCAGTCGTGCTGGTGGACGACCAGCTGGTGGTCCGCTATCTCAATCCGGGGGCCGAAAACCTCTTCGCGGTGAGCAACCGCAAGATCGTCGGCTACGCGCTGCGTCGTCTGCTCGGCGAACCGGCCGGTCTGAACAGCGCGCTCAATAACGTGCTGCGCGACAACTGGAGCTATACCGGCCACAACCTCACGGTCGACCGCCCCGGCCTGGAGCCGCTGCATCTGGACTGCACGGTGACGCCGGTCGAATGCGACGACGCGCGTCTGCTGCTCGAATTCCGTCCGATGGAAGCGCACCTGAAGGTGGCCCGCGAAGAGCAGCTCGCGCACCAGCAGCAGGCCAATCGCGAACTGATCCGCAATCTGGCCCACGAGATCAAGAATCCGCTCGGCGGCATCCGCGGCTCGGCGCAGCTGCTCGAACGCGAACTCGACGATCCCCAGTTGCGCGAATACACCCAGGTCATCATTGCCGAGGCCGACCGCCTGCAGGAGCTGATGAACCGCCTGCTGACCTCCCACCGGATGATGCAGCCGACCCAGCTCAACCTGCACGACGTCCTCGAGCGGGTGCGCCGCCTGATTCTCGCCGAATTTCCGGCGGTGGCGGTGCGCCGCGACTACGACACCAGCCTGCCGTACATTACCGGCGACCGCGAGCAACTGATCCAGGCCATCCTCAACATCGTCCGCAATGCCGCCCAGGCGCTGCAGGGCGTCGGCGAGATCGTGCTGCGGACCCGCGCCGCGCGTCAGGTCACGCTGGCCAAGCGCCGTTTCAAGCTGGCGCTGCAGGTGCAGATCATCGACAACGGCCCGGGGATTCCCGACGACATCCGCGACAAGATCTTTTACCCGCTGGTGTCGGGCCGCGAGAACGGCAGCGGCCTCGGGCTGTCGCTGGCGCAGAGCTTCATCGAGCAGCATCACGGCGTGATCGACGTCGAATCGCGCCCGGGCCGGACCTGCTTCACGGTTTTCCTGCCGATCTCGCGGGAGAGCGAGTCCTGATGAGTTGCGAACGAATGCACCAATGTGGTGCAATTTCTGTGGGCGCGTGTTCGCTTCCCTGCCTTTCCCTGTTTTACTCCTGTGCGCGTGAATGACATGAATGCAGTCTGGATTGTTGACGATGACCGCTCGATCCGCTGGGTGCTCGAAAAAGCCCTGGCGCGGGAGGAAATCCCGTACAAGAGCTTCGGCACCGCGGCCGAGGTGCTGGCGGCGCTGGAAGGCGCCCAGCCGCAGGTTCTGGTGTCGGACATCCGCATGCCCGGCGAGTCGGGCCTGGCGCTGCTGTCGAAGGTCAAGGCCCGTTTTCCGCAGCTGCCGGTCATCATCATGACCGCCTACTCCGACCTCGACAGCGCGGTTGCCGCCTTCCAGGGCGGCGCCTTCGAATACCTGCCCAAGCCTTTCGACGTCGATCAGGCCGTCGAACTGGTGCGCCGCGCCATCGAGGAGAGCGTCCATCAGGCCGGGGCGGTCGAAGAACTCAGCTCGGTGCCCGAGATCCTGGGGCAGGCGCCGTCGATGCAGGAAGTCTTCCGCGCCATCGGCCGGCTGGCCCAGTCCCACGCGACGGTGCTGATCAACGGCGAATCCGGCACCGGCAAGGAACTCGTGGCGCGTGCGCTGCACCGCCACAGCCCGCGCAAGGACGCGCCCTTCATCGCCATCAACACCGCGGCAATCCCGCGCGACCTGCTCGAATCCGAACTCTTCGGCCACGAGCGCGGCGCCTTCACCGGCGCCCAGACCATGCGTCGCGGCCGTTTCGAGCAGGCCGAAGGCGGCACCCTGTTCCTCGACGAGATCGGCGACATGCCGGCCGAACTGCAGACCCGCCTGCTGCGTGTGCTGTCCGACGGCAACTTCTACCGCGTCGGCGGCCATCAGCCGATCAAGGCCAACGTCCGGGTCATCGCCGCCACCCACCAGAACATGGAAGACCGGGTCCGCCAGGGCCTGTTCCGCGAAGACCTCTTCCACCGCCTCAACGTCATCCGCCTGCGCCTGCCGCCGCTGCGCGAGCGCCGCGAGGACATTCCGCCGCTGGCCCGGCATTTCATTGCGCTGTCGGCCCAGGAGCTCGGCGTCGAAGCCAAGCGTCTGTCGGATGCGACGCTCAAATACCTGCAGAGCCTCGACTTCCCCGGCAACGTCCGGCAGCTCGAAAACCTGTGCCACTGGCTCACCGTCATGGCTCCCGGCCAGACCGTCGAGGTCGCCGACCTGCCGCCCGAACTCAAAGACCAGCCGGTCCGCGAGCAGCCCGCCAACTGGGGCGACGCGCTGATGGCCGAAACCGACCGGGCGCTGGCCCAGCACCCCGGCGAGGTCTTCGACATGCTGAGCCGCGATTTCGAACGCATCCTGATCCGCCGCGCCCTCAACGCCACCGGCGGCCGGCGCATCGAGGCCGCCCAGCTGCTCGGCATCGGCCGCAACACCATCACCCGCAAGATCCAGGAGCTCGGGCTCGAAGAACCCGACCACGCCTGAGCCGGCGGCCCTTCACCCATCCCGCGGCAGCGGCGATAATCGCCCGTTCGTTTCCACGTCAGGGTGATCATCCGTGAACCTTTCCGACTATGAAGCCCTCGACGCCGGCGCGGTGGCGGCGGCGCTGGGGGAGCTGGCCGCGGCGTTCGCGCTCGATCTGCGGCCGGAGTGCGATTCGACCAACAGCCGCCTGCTTGAAGAACCGCCCCCCGACGACGGGCGGATCGCGGTGCTGGCGGCCGACCGGCAGACCGCCGGGCGCGGCCGGCGCGGGCGCACCTGGCAATCGTGGCCGGGGGCCGGGCTGACCTTCTCGGTGCTGTGGCGCTTCACCCCGTCGGCGCAGCTGCCGGCCGGGCTGTCGCTGGTCGTCGGGCTGGCGGTGGCGCGGGCGCTGGAGGAGCTGGGCGTCGACGGCGTGCAGCTCAAATGGCCCAACGACGTGTTGATCCACGGCAGAAAGCTGGCCGGCATCCTCGTCGAGCTGAGCTCCGGTCGCGGGCGGGGCCCGGCGGCGGCGGTGATCGGCATTGGCATCAACTTGCGGCTGCCCGACGCGGCCGCCGTCGACTACCCGACCGGCGTCACCGACCTGACGGCCTGTCTGCCGTCGCCGCCGGGGCCGAACCGCCTGCTGGCACTGGTTCTGCAGCACCTCCACGGCCTGCTCGGGCTCTACGCCAGCGCCGGCTTCACGGCGCTGCGCGGCGCCTGGCAGCAGCGCAACGCCTTCGCCGATCTGCCGGTGCGCATCGTCGGCGAGGCCGAGGCGCTGGCCGGCATCTGCGCCGGTGTCGATGATGACGGCGCGCTGCTGCTGCAGACCCCCGACGGGCTGGTGCGCGTGCTGTCCGGCGAAGTCTCGCTGAGGCTGGCGTGATGGATCTGCTGCTCGACGTGGGCAACACGCGCCTGAAATGGGGTCTCCACGACGCGGCCGGCTGGCACGGGCAGGGCGCGCTGCCGCTCGCCGCGGTGGACGGCCTGGCCGACGTGCTGGCCGGCGGCGCGCCGGTCCGCCGCGTGCTCGGCGCCAACGTGGCCGGGGCGGCGCTCGGCGCGCGGCTCGACACGCTGCTCGCCGCCCGCGGGCTGGCCGCCGGGTGGATCGGCGCGCCGCGCGAAGGCTTTGGCGTGCGCAATACCTACCTCGATCCGTCGCGCCTCGGCGCCGACCGCTGGGCCGCGCTGGTCGGCGCCCGCGCGCTGCATGGCCGGGCGGCGCTGGTCGTCACCTCCGGCACCGCGACGACCGCCGACGTGCTCGACGGCGACGGCGTGTTCCAGGGCGGTGTGATCCTGCCCGGCCTCGAGCTGATGCGCCGTTCGCTGGCCAGCGACACGGCCCAGCTGACCTTTGCCGACGGCCGTTTCGAAGCCACGCCGCGGCGCACCGCCGACGCCATCGCCACCGGCTGCCTGCATGCCCAGCTTGGGGCCATCGAACGCATGTTCCGCCTCATCGCCGCCGAGGACGGAGCGCTGTGCCTGCTCAACGGCGGGGCGGCGGCGAGTCTCGCGCCGCACCTCGAGTGTCCGCTGCGGGTCGTGCCCAATCTGGTGCTGGAAGGTCTGGCCCGCATGCCAGACGAATTTTGACGCGGCGTTGCGGCGCGCCTCGCGGGTTCCGGGTGCCTTTTCCGGTCGATCGTGATGGGTTAGTCTTGCGGCCATGGCATCTTTACGCGTAGCAGTCATCGCCCTGTTTTTCGCCAATCTGCTTGCGCTGGCGATCTGGAAAGGCTGGCTCGGCGGCGGGGTTCCCCACGGCGAGCCGGAGCGCCTGAGCAATCAGCTGAATCCCGAGAAGATCCGCCTCGTCGTCGATGGCCGCCTGCCGGTCGCGCCGCCGCCGGCGGTTGCGCCCGAGCCCGTCGTCGTCGCCGCCGCGCCTGCCGCCGATGCGGCGAAGCCGGCCGCCGCTCCCGTTGCGCCGGTCGCTCCGGTCGCCCCGGCGGTGGCGCCCGCGGCGGAAACCGCGCCGCCGGCCTGTGTCGCCTTCGGTGGCCTCAGCGCCGAGCAGGCTGCCGAACTGTCGGCGCGCATTGCCAAGGCCGGTTCCGGCTTCCGGCTGACCGAGAACCGCGGCGGCGCCCCGTCGTCGTGGTGGGTGCACATCCCCAGCCAGGGCAGCAAGGATGCCGCCGAGCGCAAGGCCGCCGAGGTGCGCCGCCTGGGCGTCGACGATCTGTTCGTCGTCCAGGACGCCGGTCCGACCCAGTTTGCGATCTCCCTTGGGCTGTTCAAGAACGAAGCGGCGGCGGCCCGCCACCTCGCGCTGCTGCGCGACAAGGGCGTGCGCAGCGCCCAGGTGGCCACCCGCGGCAGCGGAACGACGCGGGTCGAGGTGCGCGGCCCGAGCGACAGTCTGGCGAGCCTCGCCAGCGATTTGTCGGAACATCTGCGCGGCGTCAGCCGTCTCGAGTGCGCCCCGTGACGCGGGCCGCTTCCTGTCCGTTCATCGTCGGCCTGACCGGCGGCATCGGCAGCGGCAAGAGCGCCGCCGCCGACCATTTTGGCGAGCTCGGTGCGGCGATCGTCGACACCGACCAGATCGCCCACCGCCTGACCGCGCCCGGCGGCGCGGCGATGGCGCCGATCGAGGCGGCCTTCGGTGCCGGCGTCGTCGCCGAGGATGGCTCGCTCAACCGGCCGGCGATGCGCGCGCTGGCCTTCGAGGATACCGCGGCCCGCCGGCGCCTCGAAGCCATCCTGCACCCGATGATCCGCGACGAGAGCGAGCGCCAGTGCCGGGCGGCCGAGGCGCCGTACGTGATGCTCGTCGTGCCGCTGCTGGTCGAGTCGGGCACCTACCGGGAACGGGTGTCGCGGCTGTGCGTCGTCGATTGCCCGGAGGCGGTGCAGGTCGCCCGGGTCATGCAGCGCAGCGGGCTCGACGAAACCCAGGTGCGCGCGATCATGGCCGCCCAGGCGACGCGCGAGGCGCGCCTCGCGGCGGCCGACGACGTGGTGGACAACGGCGGCGGGCTGGAGCACCTGTGCAGTCAGGTCGCCAGCCTGCACCAGCTCTACCTGGGCCTGGCGGCGCGGGACAGGGGCCTGTGATATGATTCGCGCCGGTCGGACCGTCCAATTTTCAATCCCCATCCAGGCGCGCGCGTGATCACCTACGAATATCCGCTCAACGAGAGGATCCGCACGCTGCTACGGCTGGAAGACCTTTTCGAAAAGGTCATTCATTTCGTCCGGGCCGAAGGCTCGCTCGAACATCACGTGGCGCTCGTCACGCTGTTTGAAATCCTCGAAGTCGCCAGCCGCGCCGACTTGAAGGTCGATCTGGTGCAGGAACTCGAACGCCAGCGCCAGATCCTGCTGTCCTTCCGCAACAACCCGCAGATTTCCGAGGAAGCCCTGTCCGGCGCCCTCTACGAGATCGAGCAGGCCTCCGCCTCGCTGCTCGCGATGGCCGGCAAAACCGGCCAGTACCTGCGCGAGAACGAATGGCTGATGAACATCCGCAGCCGCGCGGCGATTCCCGGCGGCGCCTGCGAATTCGACCTGCCGTCCTATCACCACTGGCTCAACCGCGACATCGAACTGCGCCGGCGCGACCTGATGGCCTGGGTCCAGCCGTTGCTGCCGATCCGCGACGGCCTGGCCATCGTGCTGCGCCTGCTGCGTGCCAGCGGCCGGCCGGAAGGGCTGGTCGCCCCGCGCGGCGCCTTTCAGCAGACGATGGGCGGGCGTACGGTGCAGATGATCCGCATCCGGCTGCACGGCGGCGCCATGTGCGTGCCCGAAACCAGCGCCAACAAGTACGCCCTCAACATCCGCTTCATGCACGCCGAAACCATCACCCGCCCGGGTCAGGTGGATTTCGACGTGGCGTTCGAGCTGACTTTCTGCAATCT